>JAYUQN010000135.1:0-16481 GCA_043756725.1 Saprospiraceae bacterium | reverse complement strand
TGATTTTTTTTGCAAAAAAAAATCAAAACTCAATCAATTTCATCAAAAACTTACCCTAAATCTGCTGCTAACCTACTTGATAAATTAACTCAAACCTTATTATGACCCTTCGCTGGAAAATTGCCCAAGCCTTTGAAATCCGTTGGTGGCAACGCTACCTTAAACATAAACCGACGACGGATTACACGGCGTGGAAGTCCGATTATTGGCTTACATTATTGAAAGATATTGGCTTATCCAATATTTTACAAGATTCTACACATCGAATCTTAGACGCAGGTTGTGGACCTGCAGGTATATTTATGCTTTTTAAAAATCAGAAACAAGTAGATGCGCTTGATCCGCTTCTGTCTGACTATGAAATAAAACTCCCACATTTCAAGCAGAGTCATTATCCCAACGTCCAATTTTATGCTCAAACCTTAGAGTCCTTTAATAAAACGGCAGAATATGATACAGTTTTCTGCCTCAACGCTATCAATCATGTGGCGGATTTGAGCCAATGTTTTGATGTTTTAGTAAACGCTACTAAGTCGGGAGGAAATATTGTCGTCTCAATTGACGCTCATAATCACGATTTTTTAAAACAGATTTTTCAACTTGTCCCCGGAGATATACTGCATCCACACCAATATAATTTAGAGGAGTACAGTGAAATGCTCACCAAACGTGGGTATGTGATTGAAAAAACAGTACTGTACAAAAAAGAATTTATCTTCAATTATTTCATTTTAGTTGCTAAAAAATAATAATATAATTATTTGTAAAAAACTGATTATCAATATTTTATAAAAATATACCCCCCTCAGTATTTTGCTATATTGTGTGAAATCCCTGTCACATATTTATAGCCTGTTTGAAAAAAAAGGATTAAGATTTGCTACAAACTATACTTGTAATACAGTTTTAATCAAATAAACATCCAGAAGGATAATTTTTAAACACAAAAATAAAACTACACGAATCATGAAGTTTTACCGCTTACTGCCCGCGCTGTCGCTCGTGGGTCTTTCTGCAAATGCCTTTGGTCAACAAGGCAGTTTCGACGTTCAATTATCGCTGAAAAAAATGGATTGTACAATGGCAAAAGCTGAAGTTCAGGTGCAAGTACGCTCTCGGGATGGTCAAGATTTTGATATGGGCGATGCCAATTATCGGTTTGAGTATGATGCCCAAGTTGTTAAAAACCCTAAAATCGTAAGTCAGGATAATTTTTCAAATCAAGCCACCAAACGGGATTTGAATTATGGCACACACAACCTGCAAGGCAGCCGTGAATTAGCGAATAAAGGCATTGTATCACTCAATACTTTTTTCTCTGGTTCTAATGCAGGTTCTCAAAAAGTAACAGCAGAATGGATGTCTGTTTCTACATTGAGTTTCGATTTAACAGATTTCAAAACACCGATTGAATTGAAATGGCATGATGATAAAACTTTTCCTATTTCAGGTATGAATCAAGTACACGTGACTGAAAAAAGCGATGCGTCCTTTGAATATGATTTATGGGCGGTGAAAGCAGCAGGCAATTTCAGCAATTTGAGCATCAATCCTGCGGCGCATTGTAAAAACTCTTCGCCTGCGGTGGCTGCAACACCAATAAGCACACGCAAAAACCAAATTATTGAAGCCACTTTTCCCATTTATGATGCGGATGTTAATGATGATTTCACGCCCACAGTTATTAACGTAGGACATGGTCAATTGACCCCCTCAGTAAAAGACCGTCGTTTGAAGTTGTCTTATAAGCCTTCTAAGGATTTTACGGGTCAAGACGAAGCTGTTTTAGAACTAAAAGATAAGTATGGCAATATGGAACGCGTTGCAGTTAGAATACTCGTAAAAGAAGATGCTTTAATGGTTTACAATGGTTTTTCGCCCAATAATGACGGTAAAAATGATTTTTTTACAGTAGATGGTATTGAAAAATTTGCGAATAATACGGTATCTATTTACGATTTTCGGGGTAAAGAACTGTATCAAACAAAAGGGTATAAGAACAATTGGGACGGAAAAACGGAAGGCAAATTGCTTTTAGATGGGACTTATTTCTATGTTATTGATGATGGCGAAGGTCAAACTTACTCGGGTTATATGCAGATAGTTCATTGAGCCTCTTTACGAATCTTACAACTTACAATTTTAAAAAATTTTACGATTCTCTAATTTTACTTATATAAAAGGGGCAAAAAGCATATTATATGGCTTTTTTGCCCCTTTTTCGATATATTATCTCGGCACTTCTATCTTTTTAACTATCTCCTTAATCACATCCCTCGTTGAAAAACCTTCCATTTCACGCTCTGGCGTCAAAATAATGCGATGATTAAGAACAGGATAAGCAACATATTGAATATCCTCGGGAATCACAAAATCTCGTCCGTTCATAGCCGCAATAGCTTTGGATGTTTTCAAAATCGCTAAAGAAGCGCGCGGTGATGCCCCTAAAAAAAGATCGCCATTATTGCGCGTATTGTGGATAATATTCGCAATATAGTCCAATAATTCATCTTTGATATGCACACGTTCCACTAATGTCTGACAGGCTTTTATGTCTTCGGCTGTCAATACAGCTTTTATTTCAGTTGTTTTCACTTGTTTGAAATCATCTTTGAAACGGCGAAGAATAGATTTTTCTTCGTCTAAAGAAGGATAATTGATATTGATTTTGAATAAAAAACGGTCTAATTGGGCTTCGGGCAGTTTATAAGTGCCTTCTTGTTCAATAGGGTTTTGGGTGGCGATAGCGAAAAAGGGAAAACCCATTGGGTATGTTTTACCATCAATAGTTACTTGACGTTCTTCCATCACTTCAAACAAAGCGGATTGCGTTTTGGCAGGTGCTCGATTGATTTCATCTATCAAAACAATATTTGAAAAAACGGGTCCCTCTTTGAAATAAAATTGAGCCGTTTGCATATTGAAAACCATCGTGCCGACCACATCGGAAGGCATCAAATCGGGCGTAAATTGTAGGCGACTGAAATCAGCATGGATACTTTTAGCCAAGAGTTTGGCGGTCATCGTTTTGGCAATGCCCGGCACACCTTCAAGGAGGACGTGACCATCGCAGAGGATAGACGCAATCAGCAAATCCATCATCTCCTCTTGCCCAACGATGACTTTAGACAGTTCATCTTTCACCGCATCAATAGCAGCCCGAACCCGAGATAGGTCAAGACGGCTTTGTTGCCATTGGGATACCCCCTCCCGACTGTCTCGGGATGTGCCATCAGTAATTTCGCTCTGCAAAGGTATTTCTTTAATATTTTCCGTGTTTTCAGCGATGAAATCGGTATTTTCCATGTTGTTTTGAGTTGTTAGACTGCTATTTACAATTTTTATAAAAGCTATTCAGGGTATGATGAAAATCAATCATCGAGTCTTCAGTTAAGCTGTTTCTGGATATTAAAAGTTCGTAGCCTACAATATTTCTAATTTTTTCAAGAGGCACATCCGATTTTATGGCTAAGGTTTTAATAAAATCCTCGTTCATGTCACGAGATGCCAAATGATAACGTTCACGTACAAAGGTTTGAAACTGTTTCAACATCATATCACACAAGCGAATATGCTCGCCTTGTCGAAAATACATTTGTCCAATGGTCTGTATAAATTCCAACGACGTATTGGATTTATCTTCCAAAACAGGAATGGGGCGTTGTTGCCGTTTTGCTGCAAAAATCAAATATAAACCGATTAAAGTTAAGAATATAAACCAAGCCCACCGCAAAGAAGGTTGTGCCAAAATATATTTCAAAGGACCTTCTTTTTCAAGCCTAATATTGGAGCCATTCATTTTGCGAATGACATCTCGTGAAACACGGCTTTTCGTATCCCAATATATTGTCCCTGCTGTCAGGTGTGAAAAAGCTTTAGCCGCATAGCGCAATTTGCTGCTATCTAAAAGGTGAAAATTGGTGAAAGCAATGGGGTTGCTGTGTATAAAAACGGCTCCTTTGCCATAGCCTACTTTAATGAAATTGATATTCTCTTCGTTGAAATTACCCAAAGGTGTGATATTTTTAGCCCCCTCAGTACATTCGCCTCTTAAGGTATCAATATACGACCAATCGTACGCTTTTTTTTCACCCGCTATTAAGAACTCATATTTAAAGGCTTTATTTTCAATAAGTTGTGGATGATTAAAATTTAAACTTACAGAATCCTCCCAATTGGTACGGAAACGATTGAATTCCTCATCTTCATCTACACAACTGTCTTTAAAGATATTTTCGAGCAAATAATTGGGCACAGCATTGGCAGCAATAAACGCTTGGTGTCCTTCTTGAACAAACAACAATAACTTATCCGTATCAGCCGTATCCGCAAATAAACCATCGCCTACAAAAACATAATTAGCAGGTTCTTTAAGCGAATCTGGCTTGGGTAAGGCTTTGGCAATATGCTCTTTTAAATCTTCCAATTTTTTATTTGGGAAATAACTTTTCAGAATTTCATGGATAACAAAACTGCCAAAAGGGTCTTTATTAAGTTCAATATAATTCTCTTTCCAACTAAATTGCTTTTTCTGCTCTCCTCGGTTGTAGATGAAAAGGGCGAGAAGTGCCAAAATAACAGCACCAAGCAATATATAACGAATGGTTGAAGACATTATTAATAGTTGTCAATATAGCAATTAGTGAAGGGTAAATATTAAAGTGGTCAAATATTAAAGGTGCGTAGCACTGCGATATTTGTAGGTAACAGGTAAGAATTAATTTAATTTTCTCAAAGGTGCATAGCACCGCAATATTTGTTAGTTTTTTAATTCGCTATAAATATTACGGTGCTACGCACCTTTGAGCGGGGACTAAATTTGAGTTTTACCTACAAATATTGCGGTGCTACGCACCTTTGATATTTGACCGCTATATTATTTACATTTTACTTCCTTATTTTATTCTTTTTTACGAGTAGCTTTTTTTTCAGTGACTGTTTTTTCAGCTACCTTTTTCAACAATTTCACTTCATTTTCCAATACAAAAACCATTGTCGATAACGGTGAAAGCGTCAAACTAAGGCTCTGAGGACGACCATGTTTTTCAAGCGCTTTTGTTTGTAAAACGCCACCGTTGAAAATACCACTACCGCCATATATTTCATAATCCGTATTCAAGATTTCTCGCCATTCACCATTTACGGGCACACCTATTTCATAATTGTGTAAAACTTGCGGTGAAAAATGGCAAACCACTAACAACGGCTTGGTGTCTTTATTACCTTTTCGGATGTATGAAATGACGCTGTTATGGGCATCATCATAAGCAATCCACTCAAAACCCTCGTGTTCAAAGCCTTTTTCGTAGATAGCGGGCTGGTTTTTATTCAAGGCGTTGAGGTCGCGTACCAAATTTTGAACGCCTTTGTGCAATTTTGAATCTAAGACCCACCAATCCAATTGTCCTTTAAAATCCCACTCGCCGCCTTGCGCAAATTCACATCCCATAAACAACAAACGTGTGCCGGGATGCGTGAACATATAACCGTACATCGCCCGAAGGTTAGCAAATTTTTGCCATTCGTCACCTGGCATACGCGTCAAAATAGAGCCTTTGCCATACACGACCTCATCATGACTAAGCGGTAGCATAAAATTTTCACCGAAAGCATAAACAAGGCTAAACGTTATATCATTTTGATGCCATTTGCGATGAAGAGAATCCCTTTTCATATAGTTTAAGGTATCGTGCATCCATCCCATCATCCATTTTTGACCAAAGCCTAAGCCACCTGTGAAAACAGGGCGAGAGACGCCTGTAAAAGCGGTGGATTCTTCGGCAATGGTTACACCATCCGGAAATTCTCTATAAATGGTTTCATTAAATTCTTTCAAAAAAGCAACGGCTTCCAGATTGTGATTGCCGCCAAAATGGTTTGGAATCCATTCTCCTTCTTTACGACTGTAATCAAGGTACAACATAGAAGCAACAGCATCTACGCGCAAGCCATCTGCATGGTATTTTTCCATCCAAAACAAAGCACTTGAAATCAAAAAAGAACGCACTTCAGCCCGCCCATAATTGTAAATAGCGGATTTCCAATCGGGGTGATAGCCTTGTCTATCATCTGCATGTTCATATAAGTGCGTACCGTCAAAATTATAAATGCCATGTGCATCCATCGGATAATGCGAAGGAACCCAATCAAGCAAAACGCCCACACCTGCTTTATGAAAAGCCTCAATCAAGTTCATAAAATCTTGGGGCGTTCCAAAACGACTGGTTGGGGCGAAATAACCTAAGGTTTGATAGCCCCAGCTCGGTTCGTAAGGATGCTCCATAATGGGCATAAACTCTATATGGGTGAAACCCATTTCAGCAATATAAGGCACGAGGTCATCAGCCATTTCACGATAAGTCAAGGAGCGATTGCCTTCATAGCCTTTACGTTTCCATGACCCTGCGTGGATTTCATAAACGGTCATGGGTTGGGGTTTACCTATTTTTTCACGGCGTTTAGCCATCCAATCGCCATCATCCCATTTAAAATCCAAATCCCAAACGATGGAAGCTGTGTTTGGAGGGGATTCCCACATAAAAGCGTAGGGATCCGTTTTTTCAAAAACACGACCACCCGATGCGGCAATGCGATATTTATAAAGCGTACCTTGTTTAGCTTCTGGAATAAAAATTTCCCAAATACCAGACCCATCCCAACGCGGTGACATTTGATGGCTTTTTTTATTCCACCCATTAAAATCGCCTGTAATAGCAACACCTTTTGCATTAGGCGCCCAAACTGCAAAAAAGACCCCCTCAGTATTGGCGTCATTTTTAACTATATGCGACCCTAATTTTTCGTATATTTTGAAATGTTTTCCAGCTTTGAAAAGATGAATGTCGAAGTCTGTAAAAAGGCTAAATTGGCTCATAATTTTAGAATTGAAATTTTCCGGTTTTTCGATACGGTCGTTATTTTAATGGTTGCAAAAATACACAACGTATGTGTAACATTTTAACTTGTCCCACAAAAAACGTGATAATGACTGAAAAGGTTCAGTCATTATCACGTTTCGAGTCATGAGCGTTTCTCAATCTGTGGCTCCTGCGCCATCTCTATAATTGAGGGCAGGTTTTCTATCGCCCAGAAGTGGGGCATATTTGAAATCTGCACCCCGCAATTTTTTCCATTCTTCGGTTGCTTTTTCAATCAAAGTTTTATCTAAAAGCAAGTCAATAGCTGTGCAAGTCAGTGTTTTTGCCGCAACCAGCATGCCTTTTATACCAATATCTGTACCGCCACAAGCTACAGCCTGCCAACTGTGAGCAGCAGTGCCAGGCACCCAAGTAGCAATACGCAAACCCACAGTGGGTACAGCCCAACTCATATCACCCACATCCGTGGAGCCACCGCCTGCTCGATAACTTTCATCCATATAAGCATCAACAGTGCCTGCTCTGCCAATATCGGGACGGTTTTTAGCAGGAAAAGATTCTTGAATTTTTTGAGCAAAAGCCACCTCTTCGGGTGTATATTTTATGCCCCCTACTTTTGTCAAATTATCGTGCATGGTTTTAGCCAATATTTTCACAGGCAAAAGTTCATGTACACCCCCAATAATTTCATATTCTACGGTGGTTTCAGTCCCCGTTGCTGCACCTTGTCCGCATTTTACAATGCGTTCAAACACATCTTTTACAATATCTCTTCTTGGGCTTCGGCAATAATAATAGACTTCTGCAAAATCGGGCACAACATTCGGTGCTTTTCCACCATCGGTAATGACATAGTGAATGCGGGTTTCTTGCGGGATGTGTTCTCGCATCATATTCACCATATTATTCATGGCTTCTACGCCATCGAGCGCTGAGCGACCTCTATCGGGCGCGCCTGCGGCATGAGCGGAAATACCTTTGAAACGGAATTTTGCTGAAACGTTGGCTAAAGATGAGGCGGGATTTGACGAATTGCCATCGCCCGGATGCCAATGTAACACAATATCAACACCCTCTAATAAACCAGCGCGCGTCATATACACTTTGCCACTACCGCCTTCTTCGGCAGGTGTGCCGTAGAGTTTAATGGTGCCAGAGAGTTTATTTTTCACCATCGTATTTTTCAATTCAATAGCCGCAGCCATGGATGCAACTCCAAAAAGGTGATGCCCGCAAGCATGACCTGCTATCTTGCCTGCACGAGTCGTTTTCACAGGGTCTGCTGTTTGAGCCAAGCCAGGCAAAGCATCAAATTCAGCTAAAATACCTAAAACGGGTTTGCCAGAACCAAAAGTAGCTACAAAAGCGGTTGGAATATCCGCTACTCCTACTTTTACGCTAAAGCCCGCATCTTGCAACGTTTTTTGTAAAAGTTCTGAGCTTTTATATTCTTTATAACCTACTTCTGCATAGTTCCATATTTGCAAAGCCACTTTTTTATAGGTATCGTATTGATTATCAATGTTTTTGATAGATTCATTTTTTAGGACGTCTTTGTTTTGGGCTAAAATATTTAGGCTGAAACAAAGCGTTGATAGGATAAATAGATGTTTCTTCATTTGAAATATATTTTAAATTGGAAAATTAGTGTAGGTGTGATTGTTTTTAAAGCTGTTTTTTCGTCCTATTGGTGCAGAGCACCCCAATAGGACGAAAAACAGAATTTATATATAATGGAGAGATTTTAAGTCTGCTATTTTAAATCTATACCCCCCTTCCCATAGGGACTCCCTCGGAGCAGTATTTTTTACCTAAAATCTACATTTTAGAAGCATAACTTTTCAAAATGCTTTTTGCCAATGATATTTTATGAACTTCATCAGCCCCATCGTATATACGCGCGGCTCGTTCGTGACGATACCAGAAAGAGAGTAAAAACTCATCAGTTATACCCGCTGCGCCTCCCGTTTGAATAGCTCTATCAACGACTTCAAGCATTATTTTAGCGGTAAAAAATTTGATTTCAGATATTTCATTTCGAGCAGCGGCTGCGCCTACTTCGTCAATTTTTTTAGCTGTTCGTAAAACCATTAATCGGGCTGCGTCAATTTCGGCACGGCTTTCAGCTATCCAAACTTGTACTATTTGCTTATCCGCAAGGCGTGTACCATCGCCCATATCTCGTGAAAGGGCACGGCGACACATAATGTCAAAGGCGCGTTCTGCAATGCCAATCCAACGCATACAATGATGAATGCGCCCAGGTCCCAAACGCTCTTGGGCAAGGGCAAAACCTGCCCCCTCAGTACCTATAAGGTTTGATAGAGGAACACGGCAATTGTGAAAAGCAATTTCAGAATGGCTATGCCAACCATCGTTTGCTTCACCCATAACGCTGATGTTTCGGATAAATTGATACCCCTCAGTATTAGTCGGCACAATTATTTGAGAAGCCCGTTTATGTGGCGCAGCTTCGGGATTTGTAACCGCCATGACAACACAAAACTTTGCACCGTCGGCACTGGATGTAAACCATTTTCGACCATTGATAACATAAAAATCGCCCTCTTTCACAGCTGTTGTATCCAAATTTACAGGATTTGACCCCGCATTTTGCGGCTCTGTCATGCCAAAGCAAGAGCGAATTTTACCATCATTCAAAGGTTTGAGGTATTGGTTTTTCAAGTCTTCGGAAGCGAATTTGGATATTAATTCCATATTACCAATATCGGGTGCTTGACAATTGAAAACATAATGACCAAAAGGTGTCATGGCGAGCACTTCACTCACTTGCCCAAACTCACAAAGGGTAAGGTGATGTTGTAAACCCCAGAGCCCTGCTTTTTTAACCAGTTCTCGCTTCGTTTTCAGTATTTTTTCAAGTTTTGAAAATTTGCCTGTTAGGTTTTCAGATGTTTCAAGTGGAATTAACTCGTTGATAATAAACGATTGAATGCGCGGAAGAAGGTCTTTCGTTTTATCCGTCAAAAAAAGTGTCTCCATAAAAAAGGTATTTTTTAGTTCTTATTAATATATGAAATTGTCTATATACACAAAGTCTCTGCAAAATAGATATTTATAGCGAAACCTTATTTTTTTTAGAAATAATCTTTTTTAGAAAAAAATCTGCTCTAAAACAACGTGCGCCAAGTTTGGAACTTGGCGCACGTTAGTGACAATAAAAAGAAATAATAGTTTCTTTAAGCCTTTGGCTTTCTACCGCCTATAAGATAATCGGTGTAAATTTTGAATTTTTCCCACTCACTTCGAGACAGTAGTCTGGCTTGTTCGGGCCAAGTAGAAGGGTCATTAAGGCGATACCGTGAACCTGCTTGTTCCAACACTCCTCTTAAATTTGTAACAGACGCTTCTGCCAAGTCATGCCAGTTTTCAATCCCTGCGGCTTTGAGCAAAGATTCAATTTTAGGACCTATGCCTTCAATCACTTTCAAATCGTCGGATGTGCCATATATCGGATGTGGCATTTGTGCAGGTAAAGATTCAGATTCTACTTTGTCTGAAACAATTTGCGTTTGATTTTCAGAGTTAATATCTTGATTATCGTTTATTTGAATATCTGAAACAGGGCTTGCTAAGACCTCCTTTACTCTGCCATTGTTTTCAGTAATGTGAGAGCGTTTGCGATAAGGTTGTAAGTCAAAGCGTTCTGTATTTTCATTAATGGGAATAACTTTGGTTTCCACCTCTATTTTTCCAAATACTGTTTTTGGCATATTTGGCGTATTGACAAAGCTCTCATTCTCTGGTGTTACTATCTCAAGTGTTTCCGTTTTTGCCGTAACAGCTTTTTGGTATTGAGCAATTTCCAATTTCAAAGACTCTACCTCCTTTAATTGTGTTTTTTGTGTAGTCACCATTTCTTTATAATCAGCAAGCTCCATTTTTAAGGACTCATTTTCAATTGCCAAATCACTGATTTTTGTTTTAGTTGTACCCAAAGTATCGCGTATAGCTTCCAACTCGGTTGCTCTCGATTCAGTTGTTACTGTTGATTCTTCTTTGAGTTTATTATATTCTTTTTGTAAAAATTCTAATCGGGTATTAAGTTGTGATATAGTGGCAGCTTGCGCCAAGAAATCGCCATTTATTTTATTTTTTTCCTCTTCTAAAAGATAGAAACGAGATTTAATATCATCCACTTCGGCTTGGGGTGTAGCCAATACCGATTGCTTGCGCAGAATATCTAATTCTTCTTTAAGCGCAGCCACTTCTTTTTTATACAGGTTCAAATCAGATTGCCCTGTTTTTTTTTCAATATTGAAAAAATAGTCGCTAATCAAATAGCCACACAAACCTGTAGCTAAAAGTCCAAGCGTGAATATCGTGGTATTGACATAAGACTGTGACCAAATAGCCCACAAAAGAACAAAAGCAACAGCAACGAGGATGAAAAACAGGAAAGTACGCATGAGATAGAGATATGGTTAATTACAGTAAGTAATGGTAAATTTTATTAAGTTACAAAGATATAGAATTCTATAATTGATAACAAGGGTAATGTATAAATTTAATTTTTTTTATTTTATAAAATGCTGTAAATCATAATTTTAACTGCATTGAAATATTGTCTTAATCGCAACAAAACATTTTCAAAATTAGATAATTTTAAAAGAATCGCCCTCGTTTTTAAAACCCATTTAAAATTTTTTGTACTATTGTAGCACTTTATCGCTTTTAAAATAGTTGTCAAAATGAAAAACCGCTTACAATCGCTTGATGTTTTTAGAGGCATCACTATTGCCTTTATGATAATTGTTAATACACCCGGTGATTGGTCTATCGCTTACAATATGCTTGAACATGCCCAATGGCATGGTTTCACGCCAACAGACTTGGTATTCCCTTCTTTTGTTTTCATAACAGGAGCCTCGACCTGGTTTTCGCTAATCCGTTACAACCATACCTTTTCACATGATTTGCTGAAAAAAATTTGGAAACGGACACTTATTATCTTTCTACTGGGTGTTGCTTTATATGCGTTTCCATTTTACAACAAACCCCTCAGTAATTGGCGAATTTTAGGCGTTTTGCAACGTATTGCCTTATGTTATGGTATTGGAGCTACACTTAGTTTGCTTTTAAATAAAAAACAAATCATCGGATTATGTGTCATTTTACTGTTGGCTTATTGGGGAATTTTATTGCAATTTGGTGATTTGTCGCTTGAAAACAACGCCGTTCGTCACTTGGATTTATCTCTTTTCGGTGAAACACATTTATGGAAAGGGGATGGTATCTTCTTTGACCCCGAGGGTTTGTTAAGCACTTTGCCAGCTATTGCCACCTATCTGATAGGCTATTTGGTTGGACAATATATAGGTCAAGCGCAAGACCGTATAATTATTTTTAAAAACCTGATACTCTGGGCACTCATTTTAATAATTGGAGGCTTGATATGGAATTTTAGTTTCCCTATCAATAAAAAGCTCTGGACAAGCAGCTATGTGCTTTTTGCAGGAGGGCTTTCTACGATGCTTTTTGCTTTTACCTACCTCATCGTAGATATACTTGAAGTAAAATGGTGGGTAAAACCCTTTGAAATATTTGGCACAAATGCTATATTAGCTTATTTGGTTTCAGAAGTAGTATTGTTGATATTGAGCGAATTTATCAAAATACAAGAAGCATCTGATATCACAATAAATGGACATGAGGCGGCATATCGCTATCTGTTTACGTTTTGGTTAGGACGCAATGATTTTTCATCTTTAATATTTGCTTTGTTTTATACAGCCACTTGTTGGTTGATTGTCTATTTATTTTACCGAAAAGGGATATTTCTAAAAGTTTAACAAAAAAAAAGTCTAATTTTCAAGTATTGAAATTAGCTTTACATCTTGAAATGCAACGCCTCACTGTCATATTATTATTATGCCTATTGCTTTTTAATGCGCTTGGCTATTACTTTTTGTCTGGATATCAGCAAGAGCAAGCGAAGCATTTAGGAAACTCTTCCATAAAAGATACTGACTTTACGCTAATAAAATTGCCTGCTTCTTTATATGTGCATTTGGAGGATACGGATTTTGAATACATTGACCAAGTGTTTGAATATAATAATGAAACGTATAATAAATTCAAGCAACGCATTATAAATGATACACTTGAAATATATTGCGTTCGCAATGTACAACACGAGAAGCTAAAAGCCCATTTCAACGATTACGTGAGCGGTCAAATGGATATTGACACGTATAAAGGTTCGTCCAAAGAATCACCCATAAAACAATTGTTAAAAAATTTTCTGAAAGAATATATCTCAAATTTCCCCTATAAAATCGCCCATTTTACTCTCAATACTGAGGGGGGGTATCTTGCAAAAAATTTGCCTTCGCAAGTTCATATTCCTACACCTGTCTTTATAGGCATCGTTTCTCCCCCGCCCGAAGTGGCTTAGATTCTCTTTCTATTACGCATTGTGTTATACTTAACTTACTGATTGTCAGTAGGTTATTTTGCGCTATGGTTTTTTCTGACAATTGTCCATTTAACATCAGTTTTCATTGATGCCAAATGAAAAACAATAGCTGCTATTTGTAAAATTTTTCATAAAAATAAAAATCATGAATCTGAACAAACTAAGATATACTTTGCTGTGCCTATTATTACCTTTTTTTATAAAAGCACAATCTCTTAATGATGGAATTTATATGCCCAAACAAAGTTTTTGTGGTGGCATCATGCTTATGCAAGACCAATTTGAAAACTATTGGGAAGGCACAACCAAACGCAACAATCTGAATATGGGAACTGTAACCGTGAAAGGCTTGGGTATTATGGCAACTTACGGTCTTGCAGATAATCTAAATATAGTAGCTTCATTACCCTATTTTCAAACAGAAGCCAGTGCTGGCGTGATGTCGGGCATGTCAGGTTTACAAGATTTGACGGTTGGGTTGAAGTATAAAATGGTGAAAATGAATTATTTGTCAGCTAATGTCATACTCGGCGGTTCTATACCCACCAATAATTATGTAGCCGCTTTTCCATTGGCTATTGGTAATCAATCTAAAACTGCTTTTGGGCGTATGCTGATTCATTTTTTGAATGCACAGGGTTGGACAGCGACGGCTCAAAGTACATACACCTACCGTAGCAATATCAAAATTGATGCAAACAACTACTATACTGATAGAAATATTTTCAGCAATGAAGTGGCTATGCCCAATACAGCTAATGTGTCTTTACGAGGCGGTTATTACACCTACCGCGTCGCTGCCGAAGCCTTCATTGAACGCAACAATACGCTCGGCGGCTTTGATATTCGCCGCAACGACATGATGTTTCCTTCCAATAAAATGGTTTCAATGCGCATCGGCTTCACAGGTTTTTATCGCGTGAAACCTTTGCATGATTTGCAGATACTCGCAAACATAGCCTATACACTGTCGGGTCGTAATGTCGGGCAAGCCACAAGTATGGCTCTTGGTTTTATGATGGCTTTTGATTGGAGCAAAAAAACAGAAGAGCAAAAAACAAGTGTTTTAAAAAATTAATTCCACCTTCTATTTATTTGAAATTTAATAAAATAAAATAATGAAAAATTTAAATATAAAAATAGCTTGTTTTTTTACCCTTGCATTAATAACCTTGTTTTCGATAGTAAGTTGTAATAAAGATATTATTGAAAAAGGTAGCGACTGGGATGAACTTGTACCCGCTAAACTTGATGAAAATGCGGGAAACTGGAAACCTTGTGTCTTAACTCCCACAGACGATATTAAAATACCTGACGCTCTCGCTACAACCACCCCTCAGTATTTGGCTGAAATTCAGGAGTTGAAAACGATACAAGCCAACTTGACAGAAGACCAAAAAACGGCTATCAAATATTGGCGTGCTGGCGCTACGTTGCGTTGGAATGAAATTATGCGGGCTTTGGTTGCCAAATACAACCTCGCGTCTCAAAACAATACTGATGGCACTTATCCTGTACCCGATGCAAATAATCCATTCAATTATCCTGTGTTTCCGTTTTCAAATCCCCCTTATGCGGCTCGGGCGTATGCCTACGTGAGTGTGGCGCAATACGACGCTTTGGTTGCTGCTTATAAGCTAAAACAACAATACAAGCGGGCGGCACCTTATAAAATAGATGCCTCGATTACCCCCTCAGTCTCTAAGTCTGATTTGCCTTCTTACCCTTGCGAAGAGGCAGTTTTAGCAAGTGTTACTTTGGAAATGATGAAATTTTTATTCCCCGGTGAAATTGATTTTTTAAATAAAAAAGCAGACGAAGCGCGCAATTACAAACTATGGGCAGGAGCTGCTGTGAGAAGCGACATCGTAGCGGGCGATTCATTGGGCAGAGCTGTAGCCAATAAAGTTTTAGCCAAAGCCAGGACAGATAATATGAGAAATGCCCTCGGCACACAAGCCAAATGGGATAGTTTAGCCCAAAATCGAACAACGCTTGGCGAAGAACCGTGGAAAAGCATGGAATCTCCTTCTCGTCCGCCCATGTTGCCTTTTTATGGAAATGTGCGCGTATGGTTGATTCCAAATGTGGCTGCTGTGCGCCCTGCGCCACCCGTTTCAACAAAATCTACGGACATACAAAAGCAATTAGCAGAGGTAAAAGATTTCACAAGTAAGCCGATGCGTGAAAATATTGCCATCGTTCATTTTTGGGCAGATGGCACAGGTACACACACCCCCCCGGGACACTGGAATGCCATTGCTTGTAATGATATTAAAATGTCGAAAATGAGTGAAATCCGTACGGCTCGGAACTTGGCGTTATTAAATATGGCAATGATGGATGCGGCTATCAGCTGTTGGGATACCAAATCGTTTTATTACTATCCTCGCCCTTCGCAGCTTGACCCCAGCATCAAGACGTTGACAGGCTTGCCCAATTTTCCTGCCTACACATCGGGTCACTCGACTTTTTCAGGGGCAGCAGCCACAGTATTGGCTTATATATTTCCCAATAACAAAGCCACTTATGAAGGATTGGCAAAAGATGCTTCCAATTCTCGTATATTCGGTGGTATCCATTACCGTATGGATTGTGAGGTGGGTTTGCAAGTGGGTAATAAAATTGGCAATTATGCCATAGACCGCGCTAAAATAGATGGCGCGGATTAATGTGTGTTTAGTTAATTATTATTGGTTCTATTCTGTTTAGTGTAGGTAGACTTAGTTCACATAACTTGCCTAAACCCATACCAAACAGAGTAGAACCATTTTTATATTTCGGAATAGGAGCAGGAAATTGAAAATTTTCAAACTAAAACTGCACCTTGTCCAATCGTATCAAAAATGACTTGCTCGTTTTCACAATATTGTTTCAACTCATTGTCTATGAAAGTTTTAACTTGGTTTTCAAAAACGTGTGGATACAGGAGATGTAAATTGGGTCCCGCATCTAAGCTGAAAAAAACAGGCGTTTTGGTGGCTTCTCGATACCCCCTCAGTATTTCAATCATTTTGAGCGTGTTGGGTTTCAAAAGGGTGAAAGATGGTGAACTTGTCATCATCAGAGCATGCAGGGTAAGCGCTTCATCTTCCGCTATTTGACCGAATGTTTCAACATCACCTACTTTTAAGGCTTTTAGTAAAATGTCCATGCGGGTGTTG
>JAYUQN010000134.1:0-5664 GCA_043756725.1 Saprospiraceae bacterium | reverse complement strand
TTTATGGCGGTGGTGTTATGCCTAAAATAAAAAAAGGCTTTAGCCGCTCACCTTTTTGTTTGAAAAGTTGAACGGCTAAAGCCTAAAGTCGTATTAATTTTCGAGCCACCGCCATAAATGACGGTGTTAGTCATTTGTTATAAAATTCGGGGTGACTTAAGTTGTCCGTTGTCAACTGTCCATTGTGAAATTATTCTTTCACGATTTTTTCAGAGAAAATAACTTTGCCGTTATTTTTCAATTGAATGAAATACAAGCCATTTGCGAGGTTTGAAACTGAAATAGGCAATTGATTTTCACCGTCTTGAACCTTAAAGTATTTCACTGAAACAGAGCGACCTATCAAATCTGAAATGACAATCTGTGCATCAAAAGACTGATTGCTTTCAAAAATAAGACTAAGGGCATCCGTTGTTGGATTTGGGAAAACCTTAGCCGATAGTTTTTCACCATTCAGTTCAAATAGACCCGTTGGCAAACAGTCTGGCGTTAAGGCTTTGCCTAATTGACCTCTGATTTCACCACCCGCATTAGCTGTTGTATGAACATTGAGATAGGCAAAACCATTGCTGATAGAGTCCACAATAGTTGTACGAGGGTGTAGGAAAGCACCGCTATAGGCATTATTAGTTGTAGCACCCAAATTGAAATACACCCCACCAATTACGCCTTTTGCGCCCGGAAAATGAATATGAGCAGATTGGGCATTGCCACTCAACCCGCTTGCAACCAACTCTACATAACCGATGGCTTTTAAGCGGTCGGTGGCAACATAACCTGCACCAGTACCATTGGAAGTGACAGCTGGCACCTCTTGTTTACCACACAAATCAGCAACAGTTCCTTCAAAAATACTTGTGGACATTTGCCCTCGTATTTCACCCCCTGCATTCGCAGCCGTATGGATATTGGCATAAATGGAGTCTTTCAATAGTTTGTTCAAATTATCGTTTGACCACGGTATTTTAGCCACATACGCATTGGTGGAAGCGATACCCGGTATGCTATAAGGTGTCAAAGCGATAAGCACGCCGCCGTTAACGCCTTTCGGACCCGTGTGGAAATGGGCATTTGTAGCCGTCAATCCCGTATAAAGCACAGCATATTGGAGCGAATCAAGTGCTTCGTTAGACCAAGCAATTGCTAAACCTTTCGCATTGGTGGTAACAGCAGGATTTTCATTAGCACCATCCATCAAGGCATCATACGAAATGGGTCCATCTGTCCAACCCAACTGTCCCCGTATTTCACCCCCTGGATTAGCGGCTGTATGGATATTAACATAGACCAACCCGAGGGCAATACTGTCAATAAACCCAGCTGTAACGGCTAAAGAACCAGTCAGTACATTGCCGCTTGATGTCAAACTATAAGCAACAGGTCCTGCTACTGTTGGTGAGCCTTTATGGAAGTGTGCGCCAGTAATAGCACCACTTAAACCATTGACCACAATTTTGTACTCCAAGCGCGTCAAACTGCGAGAAACAACAACCGAAGCCAAACCGAGCGCTTGTGTAAGCACGCCGGGTACTTCAAAAGCACCCGACAAGATTGTCCAAAAATGGTAATCAGTTTGCGTAAAAACTTGACCACGTATTTCACCACCAGAGTTAAGCGTTGTATGCACATTGACGTAGAGACTATCGCTCATCAATTGTATAAGAAACGCTTTACCGGGATTGGCTATTTTACCATAAATTCTATTGCCTTTTACATAAGGTAAAAGATTTAAAACTACGCCCCCTGCAACACCCTGTATGGCTTTGTGAAAATGGCAAGCTGTAACAGGTCCACTCAAACTATCAAAAACACCATTGATAGTCAAAGACTTATCTTGTTCAAGCACAATTGTAACAAGCCCTTTGGCTCTTGAATTTGTGACTGCGGGCACCTCCTGACCCGTCGTCAGCCGTGCTGTAAGTAAGATAGTGCCATCTTTATTAGCAGCGGCTTGTGAAGCGAAAAGGAGGATGAAAGAAAACGACAATAACAAAGAGTACACTTTTTTCATTTGATAAGATTTTGTTAGAGAATTTTATTGTTAATAATTTCACAAATATCTACGAAAAAAATGAGAATACCGTTGGCTCAAGATTTTTTTTACATAAAAAAGACCCCCCTCAGTATCGAACGCTATTTTTAGCTATTTTTGCACTGATTATTTGTAAGAACTTAGTCGTATGACGGACTTCAGTCCGTCCCGCTTTCCTCGGGATGTGCCGTCAATGTTTAAATCTCATAGAAATACAGTGTGTGCTATTTTTTAAACAAAATTATCACAATTACTTAGATATTTATGGCACATCCCGAGGAAATCGGGACGGACTGAAGTCCATCATACGGCTAAGAAATTACGTTTTTTTATAATAAAGTTGTCTGTTGTTAGTTGTCAGACAGCATGAAACTAACAACTAACAACTAACAACTAACAACTCTATATGGCAGGAAATTCATTCGGGACAGCTTTTAAAATCACTACTTTTGGCGAATCGCATGGTAAAGCAATTGGCGTTATCATTGATGGTTGCCCCGCAGGTTTGGATATTGATGAAACTTTTATTCAAATGGAACTCGATCGCCGCCGTCCCGGGCAATCTAAAATAGTGACGCAACGGGACGAAAGCGATACGGCTCAAATACTAAGCGGCGTTTTTGAAGGCAAGTCAACGGGACACCCTATCAGCATTGTTATTTATAATGAAGACCAACGCTCGAAGGATTACAGCCATATTGCTGATAAATACCGCCCTTCGCATGCGGATTTTACCTATCAAAAGAAATATGGGATTCGGGATTATCGTGGAGGTGGACGTTCTTCTGCCCGTGAAACAGCAGCTCGTGTGGCAGCAGGGGCTGTTGCTAAAATGTTGCTCTATACTGAGGGGGTGTCTGTGAATGCTTATGTGAGTCAAGTGGGCGATATTGAAGTAAAAGAAAGCTATAAAACATTGGATTTCAATGAAATAGAATCAACTCCCGTCCGTTGTCCCGATTTGAAAACGGCTGAACGGATGATTGATTTGATACAAGAAGTGCGCAAAGCGGGGGATACTATTGGGGGCATTACCACCTGCGTCGTAAAAGGTTGTCCAATCGGTTTGGGTGAACCCGCTTTTGATAAACTCCATGCCGACCTTGCCAAAGCGATGTTATCTATCAATGCGGCAAAAGGTTTTGAGTATGGCAGTGGTTTTGCGGGCGTTACGCTGCGGGGTTCGCAACACAATGACGCTTTTTTTAATGAAAATAGTGAAAATACTGCACATAATGATTTGTCTGGAGATAATCGGGACGGGGGTAAAATAAAGACAAGAACCAACCACTCGGGCGGTGTGCAAGGCGGCATCAGCAATGGCGAAGACATTTATTTCAGAGTGGCTTTTAAACCTGTGGCAACTATCATCACGCCGCAAGAGTCGGTAAATACGGCAGGTGAAAAGGTGGAAGTAACAGGTCGAGGGCGTCATGACCCTTGTGTTTTACCGCGAGCCGTGCCCATTGTAGAAGCTATGGCAGCCCTTGTTTTGGCAGACCATTTGTTGCGTAATCGGCTTGCAAAAAAATAAATTTTAGTGTTTTAGAAAAAATGTACTTTTGATTTCAACTTTTTAATTCTACTTTGGCACTTTAGAAAAACTCGAGCAACCCCCTGCCCCTAAAGGGGAGTACATTGCGAAATAGTTTGAGATTTTAACTCTTTTTATCAAAATAGTCTTGAAAAAGTTCAAGATTTCAAGATACTTCGGAATGTACTCCCCTTTAGGGGCAGGGGGTTGCTCGGGCTTTTCTAAAGTGCCAAAGTAGAATTAAAAAACTAAAATATATACACATTTTTTGTCAAAGTCTAATCGGTGCAGAGCACCGCAATATTTGTAGGAAAACGACGAAATGTCCGCGATTTAAAGGTGCGTAGCACCGTGATATGAGCAAGTATTATAGCAATATCACGATGCTACGCACCTTTGAAACTTAAAAACCTTTCGCTTAACCTACAAGTATTGCGGTGCTCTGCACCGATTAGACTTTGACAAAAAATGTGTATTTACTTTAGCTTTTTAAAAATTGTCAAATCTTTACTCTCTAAGGAACGTGAAAATAATAAAGTATCATTTTCAAAATTGTAAAGCATTGATTCTCAATGCTTTCTTAATTCATCATTCATCATTTATAATTCATCATTTCCTAACTAATTGACAATCAATTTTTTATTTAAAATAATACAACTCATTTTATGTCAAAACCAATGACCGTTCCAACTATGGCAATGCTAAGTGCCGAAGGCAAACAACCCGAAGTCTTGTTTTGGGTGGGGTGTGCTGGCAGTTTCGATGCACGAGCACAGCGTGTTACAATTGCTTTTTGTAAAATACTAAATGAAGTAGGCATTGACTTCGCTATTTTAGGCAATGAAGAAATGTGTACAGGTGACCCTGCACGGCGCGCGGGCAACGAATTTCTGTTTCAAATGATGGCATTGCAAAATATCAACACCTTAAATATGTATGGTGTGAAAAAGATAATTGCCACTTGTCCCCATTGTTTCAACACGCTGAAAAATGAATATTCCACTTTGGGTGGGCATTATGACGTGCTTCATCATTCTGTATTTTTACAACAACTTATCAATGAAGGCAAGTTGACGGTGGAAGGGGGGCATTTCAAAGGCAAACGCATTACATACCACGATTCATGTTATATGGGTCGGGCAAATGGGGTATATGAAGCACCGAGAGAAGTGTTGGCTACTTTAGATGCCGATTTGGTTGAGTTGAAACGTTGTCGTACCAATGGTTTGTGTTGTGGGGCAGGGGGTGCGCAGATGTTTAAGGAAGATGAACCCGGCAACAAACGCATCAGTACAGAGCGGGCTGAGGAAATTTTAGAAACCAACGCCACGATAGTTGCTGCCAATTGTCCGTTTTGTATAACGATGTTGCAAGATGGCATGAAAGCCAAAGACAAGCAAGATGATGTGATGGTGTATGACCTTTCAGAGTTGATTGTTAAAAACAATGGTTGGTAATAAATAAAAGTAAATTAAGTTTACATATATGTTTTATTTTCAATAATGAGGCTAAAATTGTCATAATTTGGTAATAAAACACTCAAAGAGTATTGTTTTAATAAAAAGACAATACTCTTTTTATTTTTATTTATACATTTGCTTGAACAAAAACCATGTTTAACGTTTCATTAGGTTACTTCGTATTTCATAATACGTCAGAATCTTAGAAGGTTAACAAATGGGGTTTAATAAATGGGGTTCCAAAAACCGTAGGTCCCTCGCCAGTCAGTTCGATTGTGCGAGGGTTTTTTATTTGAATAATAAATAACGATTATTCATCATTCAAAAACGCTTTACTTAATACTATACGAACAAAAATAGGGAGATGGTTTCTTTATTCTGAAAATATTTCTTGTTTTTTCCTATTTTTGCTTTTTCCAAAAAAAAAATTCAGTTTCACAAATTACCTATTACCCATTACCCATTACCCATCTCATCATGGAACTTTCAGACATCTTATTTCACTTAGGTGAAAATCGTGAAAACTATTTTAATGCAGTTGCCACGCCTGTTATTCAATCTTCCAACTTTGTTTTCAAAGACCTCGATGTTTTTCGTTCGATGCTTGAAAACGAATTAGAAGGGCGCATATATACCCG
>JAYUQN010000133.1:0-5664 GCA_043756725.1 Saprospiraceae bacterium | reverse complement strand
CTTGATAAAAACTCAAAAATAACGGCTAAAAGCAAAATTCCTATCGGCAAATGCACAACAACAGGGTGAAAATGCCCGATAATTTCACTTAATTGGTTCATAAATTCATCGTATTGCGTATTGCGTATTGCTTAATGCGTATTAAGCAATACTCATTACACAATACGAAATACGAAATACGAAAAAATTATTCACTTTTCAAAGCCTGTTTAATACGCTCTGAACAATCTTCAAGATGGTATTTTGTCAAGGTATCGCTCGCTCCTTTTGCGGCTTTTTTCAAGTCCTTTTGCAACTGCGCCAAAGTACCATAAGTCATCGAATAAATATCCGTTTTTTTAGGGTCAGGTTGTAACGTCGTAACAGCATTGCTGGCAAAAGTGCTTCTTACTGGAGGAGTTGGTGGTGCTGGTTTCAGCATATTGAGGAGTTTTTCAATGAATACTTTTTGCAAATTACGGCGGTAAATGGAGGTAGCAGCACCCGATTTTAGCTCAGAGAAAATGCCCGATTTCAAATCATTGAAAAGATTGTCAATGCCATACGCCTCTTTAAAAGCCGCTTGGGTTTCAATCATGCGTTGCAATCTTGGCGTATTTAAAAGACCATTCAAAGTCTCTTCTTGTATGCGAGATAGGGCATTTACGCCCTGTTCAGGTTTAATTAAGTTCAAAATCTTCTTATCCAACATCCATTCTGGCGTTGTAAAAAGATTATTCTGTAAAAAAACGAGTGCTTCTCGCTGTCTGGCAGCAGGGGCAGGTTCATAAACAACGCCCGCTTGTTCAAACGTTTTAGGTGACTCATAAATACCCCCAATCCATTTGGTAACATGACCCATATATCGCCGATATTGAGCAATGACATCGTCATACATTTCACGCACCATCTCAAAATTTTCACCGTCTTCCTTCGTCCACTCCACAATATTAGGTATAATCCGTTGCAAGTTTTTAATACCATAGGCAGAGGCTGTCATGGCGTTATCGCCCAAATCTTCGGTTTGTGCACGGGGGTCAAAGGGGCTGGCTTCGGTGATAAAATGCCTGCGAGGATTGTTGGCGGCTTTGTCTAAATACCATTTGTTTAGGATTTTTTTATCTGCGTCGGCATCGGATGTGCCATAAATGGGTTTATAAGCCCATTCGATAGCCCATTTGTCGTAATCGCCAATGCGCGGGAAAAAATCTGTAATACCATCTTCGGGTTGTGCCACATAATTGAAACGGGCATAGTCCATAATGGATGAAGTATGGCCGTTTTCAGCAATAAAGTTTTTATCTCTCAATTTTTCAACAGGCGTAGCGAAACTGGCACCCATATTATGCCTTAAACCCAAGGTATGCCCGACCTCATGCGAAGAAACAAAACGGATTAACTCACCCATCAGTTTGTCATCCAATTCGGTTTTACGAGCACGAGGGTCTGCCGCAGCAGTTTGGGTTGTGTACCATTTTTTCACCAATTTCATGACATTATGGTACCAACCAATATGACTTTCAATGATTTCACCCGAACGAGGGTCATTGACATTGGGACCATAAGCATTTTCGATATCAGAAGCAAAATAGCGAATAACCGAGTAACGAGCATCTTCAAGGCTCATGGTCGTATCTTTTTCAAGCCAATCTTTACCTTGAATAGCGTTTTTCCAACCCGCTTGTTCAAAAGCTTTTTGCCAATCGTCAACGCCTTGTTTTAGCGCAGCACGCCATTTAAGAGGCGTGGCAGGGTCTATATAAAAAACAATGGGTTTGGCAGGTTCAATCAATTCACCTTGTTGTTGACGGGCGGCATCTGCCGCATTTTTAGGCTCTAAACGCCACCGAGTCGCAAATTCCTCATCTTTTGTCCGTTGCGATTTATCGTCATACATCGTAAAACCTGTTGTGAAATAGCCAATACGAGGGTCAAAAAACCGCTTACGCATAGGTGTTTTGGGCAAAACTATCATAGAGGTATTGATCTCAAAAGTCACGACACCTGTTGCAACCCCTCCTGGTAATGGTGGGGGCTCAAAAGGGCTGGGCGTTGTGGGTTGCCCCGTGTTGGGTGGTGGGGTTGAAACACCATACGTTTTGACTGTCCGAATTTCAACATTAATTGGATAAGCTCTAATACTTTCGATGAAACTACGGTCTTTTTGCAATTCTGTCAATCTATACCGCTGTTTAGCAGAAGGGCGAAAGGCGATGATTTGATTAGCATCTTTAAAAAAATCGGTGACATCAATCAAAACAGACGTGTCTTTCCGAACGGATTTCACCTCATAAGAAGCCACAATAGGATCAACATTTGATGTTTTAACGGCTTTAAAAATAGGTTGAGTCGAATCCGTATTGACGTTTATATAATCAACAGCCCTCAGTAAAACCTTGTCATCTGGTCTTCTTTCAAACCGAATAACTTGCTCATTGATTTGCTCTCCTCCATAACCTGCCCCTGTTGCTGTTTTGGCAATACGGGTAATGGTCATAATTTCACGCTCAAAGATGGAATCAGGTATTTCAAAATAGTATTTATCTTCTACTTTGTGAACCGTCATCAAACCTTTCATCGAAATAGCTTTGTTGGTAATGATTTCTTTGAAAGGTTTTAGACCTTTTTTGGCTGCCGTTGTATCACTACCAGCGGGTTTGGCAGGGGCTTGTGAAAAAGCTGTATGACATAAAATTAGGCATAGAAATACGAGTAGTTTGTTCATTTTTTTCATGTTGTTGGAAAAATTTGGTTGTTATTTTTTAATCCACGAATTTAACAAATTTACAAATTTCACGAATAGTTTCGGGTATTAAAATCATACTATTCGTCAAATAGCTAAATTCGGGATTATTTTGCTTTGTATCGTTCTCTTAAAAGCTTCATCATATAGACATTAATGCCCATTGGTCAGCCACGGGTTGGTATTAGCAAACGAACGGGTGTGCTGGTTAGGTTCTTTAGAACGGCCACCTCGTATTTCGTCCGTCTCTGACGGGCGTGACCTATCTAATACGGCACCCCCTCAGTCCCGCTTTTATCGGGATGTTCCATATTCAGCTATAAAAACGGCTGTTTTACTGAGGGGGTACTTTTTTATAACGACCTTTGAGTTTTTTACTTATTAAAAGGCGACTCATTTATCCAATGAAAACCCCGTTTCACCAAGAGAAAATCCTTGTTTTTCTGTTTCAACAACTCGATATGAAGTGAGTCGTTCCCTAATTTTCCATTGAAAATTAGGGTTGTCGAATCGGGTTGATGATAGGTGAAAAGGTAGTGTGTGGTGTCTTTAACGGTGCTAAATTCAACCGTTTTAGTGGAATCATTTTTTTCAAAGAAAATTCTATCTCGTACACCCATTTCATTGCTGGCATAAATATTATTGGCAAAGCCACGCCGATCTATAAAGAATTTTTCCCAACGCAAAGAGTCGGTTAAGGGCAATTCTACCCCGTTTTTTATGTGCTTTGAAACATTATAAGGTCCATAAAAAGCGGTCAAAGGTGCTTTTCGCATATCTTCTCTATCAAACATTTGTGCAAATAAAGGAATTATTATGCCTAATGTCAAAAGCGTTTTTAAGGCAATTCGGGTGATTTTATACCATTTTTTATCTGAAAAAGAGGGCTGATACTGAGGGGGTGCTGCTGTGGGTTTTTGCAAGATAAAAAAGCTCAAAAGTCGTTGAAAATCGGGTGCTGCCAAGTAAACTGCCATTAAAATCAGTAAAAAAGAATACAATTTTACTGGCACATCGTAGCACATATTGAGAGCAAAAACATTGACCATCACACTTATACTTATCAAAGCACCCAAAAGCGTTGTCCGTCTGAAAAGCAATAGTGCACCGCCAATGCACTCCATCAATCCCGCAAAAAACTGGTATTTTGTCGAGTACGCCATAAACGTCCACAACAAACCCATTGGACTCATATCGCCCAGTTGTTGATAGAGCCGATACGATGTAATCGTGCCAAATTGTGAAGGAAATATCTTATAAATGCCGTATGAAAGCATGGTAAAACCCAAACAATAGCGTATCCAGACATTGTTCCAATAGTTGAGTCCTCTATAATCTGTTCTTTTACGGTCAAAAAGACTCCAAATAAAACAGCCAATTGCCGACAAAAGGAGTATCAAAAACTCTTGCACCCAATTCCATGTTGTATCACCACTGCCATTGGGTTTTACAGTAATTTCTGGAATTTTAAAAAATATTTTCCCCCCCCCATTGACAAGGGCATTCCAAAAATTTTCATACTGCTTTGAAATAAACTCACCGACAACGGGAATGTCTCCGATGGGAAAAGGGAAAATATGGAAGGTGAAAAAGAGGAAACAAAAGCGGAAAGCGATTTTTTGAGTGCGTGACCAATTGGGGTATGACTCGTTAGTCGTTAGGTTTTTCATTGAAAAAGGATTACAAATTATTTAATTGAGTTAAAAACACTAAAATACGAAAAAAATCAAAATTATAGCACCCCTCAGTAATTTTACTTAATTTTGTAAAAAAAAAAATAGAACACATGATAATTCAATTGAAAAATTTTGGACCCATCGAGCATTTTGAGTTTGATACAGACAAGGATATGCACTTTATTTTTGGTGAAAATAACATAGGGAAATCTTATGCTATTAGTGCGGTGTATTTGATTTTGAAAAATTGGAAGAAGAATTTTAATGGTGATAAATTTACAGAAGAAGATTATATAAATGAACACGAATCTATTCAAATAAAACTCGAGGTTTTAAAACCAGAAATAGATATTACCGAGGAGTTAAAAAGTTTAAGTGAAAGACTTATTAAAAGATATTTTATTAATAATTTAAAAACATCTTTTCAAAATACATTTTCATCAATAAGTGAGTTATCAAATAGAAATACAAATCAACCTTTTGAAATCCATATTAAAACAGAATTTGCATCAATTATTATTATTCAAGAAGATAAGTACCTTCGATTATATAAAATTAATTTTGAAAAAGATTGGGTTGTTCAGCATGATAATGAAGAAGAAGGTACTTATCATTTGCCTATACCTAATCGTATAGTAGATTATATTCAATGGGGTGAAGCTTTATACGCATCAAAATCTCGTTATTATAGTATGATTGTAAGTATTTTATCAGACACTAATTTCATATCAAGTATTTACTTTTTACCAGCTTCTCGTTCTGGAATTTATAATGGTTTGAGTTCATTGAGTAGTATAGTTGTTCAGATAACACAGTTAAGAAACCAAATTCCAGATTTAAAATTTGAAATTCCTAATTTGACAGAACCCAATGCTGATTATTTTCTCACTATTTCAAATATAAATAGTAAAGCATATAATACGCCTTACTCAAAATTTGCTAAAATCTTAGAAGATAATTTTATAAAGGGTAAAATAAACTTTGATAAGTCAGAAAAAAAATTATATTATGAACCCGCTAGTTTGGATTTAAGCCTTGAGTTATCTCAAGCATCATCAATGATTTCTGAAATTTCTTTCATTATAGCTTATTTAAAATTTGTTTTTGACGAAGAGTCAGGTAAATATGGAGAGAACTTCCTCTTTATCGAAGAACCAGAAGCCCATTTACACCCCAAAATCCAAGTAGAACTCATAAAACTATTTGCTGAAATGGCTAAAAAAGGCTTAAAAATAGTCATGACTTCTCATAGCAATTATATGTTCA
>JAYUQN010000132.1:0-5673 GCA_043756725.1 Saprospiraceae bacterium | reverse complement strand
ACAATAGTTAAATGAAAGAATTAATTTTAGAAAAAAAAGATACTCATCCACTGTACATCATTGATAATAACATTGATGATAGCAAAGTGATGTTTCCCCAAAAATTAAAAGAAGCCAATGAAATGCTGGAAAAATACCCTCCTCCTCCCGAAGTTCTGATGCATGGCTATTCAGAATTTGAGAAAGAATATGGTTTTGAAGTCAATGGCATTTTAAAGCGGGCTGATGCGGATACTAAAACTTTTTTAGTAATTATAATGGATGGTCCTTATGAAATTCATTTTAAAATAACCACAAATCCTGAATTGTTGAAGAAAATAGTTAAATCGTATTGGGGTGAAACAATAAAAGTGCATATTCGACCCAAAATCAACAGTGAAAAACAATTTGAGTATGAATTAATGGAAGTTGACATACTTTAAAAATGATATTTATCCCCATAAATCCGTACTATGACCGTTTCAAATCATACCCTTTCGCCCGGCGTGTTGAGCCTTTTGCCCCTTTTTTACATAGGTTGGAGCGACAGCGTTCTAAGCCCCAGTGAAATGGCTTTTATTCATAAAAAAATTGCCGAATTGACCTTTCTCTCGCAAGAGGACAAGGACTATCTTATCGCTTATACCGACCCCAGAAACCCGCCTTCCGATGCGCTTTTTAAAGAATGGTTAGACATAATGCGCTACGAAGCCGCTAAATTGCCCGAAGGCAGTAAGCAAACACTGGCGCAATTAGGCTTAGATATAGCCAAATCTCATTCCTCCTCCTTGCAAGAGCTTTTTGATGAACCGGAAATCCTACAAGCTTTGTTGGCTATTGAAAAAGAATTAGGCGTTTATACCGAAGAAGACCTTAATTCCATGATTCATCAATTGGGCGTGCCTCATATCACCTCAGAGCCTAAATCGTCCTCTTTTTCACCTGCTAAAATGCTTAAAATACTCGATGGGAAAAGAGAAAAAACCAAGCGCAAAGTGCGACAATTGCTCAAAGACCCTGTGTTTCAAACAGGTATTTTAAGAGATAAAGACGAGCATCGCTTGAAAATATTAGCCATGACCAAAGAGTTGGCGAAGCAAGGCTACGGCGGTTTGGCATATCCAAAACAATACGGCGGCTCGGGCGATATGGGCGAATATATGGCTATTTTCGAAACCCTTGCCTACCACGATTTGAGCTTAACCATCAAATTTGGCGTACAATTCGGGCTTTTTGGTGGTGCCATTTATAATTTAGGAACGGACATACACCATAGAAAATACCTTGAATTGACAGGCAAAGCCGACATTCTCGGCTGCTTTGCCATGACTGAAACAGGGCACGGCTCTAATGTAAAAGACCTTGAAACCACAGCCACTTATGACCACGCTACGCAATCTATAACAATTAACACCCCTCACTATGGCGCAGGCAAAGAGTATATTGGCAATGCTTTACACGGCTCTATGGCGGTGGTTTTTGCGCAGTTAATTGTGGGTGAAATGAATCACGGCATCCATGCCATTGTCGTGCCTTATCGCAATGCTGCGGGTGAAATACTGTCCGACCCGAAGGGGTTCCTATGGAAAGGGACTCCTACGGAGAGGGGGGTCACGGTGAAAGATTGTGGCTATAAAATGGGCTTAAATGGCGTGGATAATGGGCGATTTTGGTTTGATAATGTGGTCGTACCAAAGGAAAATTTACTAAATAAATATGGCGATATTGATGAAAATGGCAAATATATCAGCCCGATTGAAAACCCCAATAAACGGTTTTTCACCATGCTCGGCGCCCTCGTAGGCGGGCGTATATGCGTGGGTATGGCGGGCAATAATGCGGCTAAAACTGCCCTAACGATTGCCATAAAATATGCTTTAAAAAGGCGACAATTTGCGCCAAAAGACGGTGAACCTGAGACAATTTTAATGGATTATCCTACCCATCAACATCGCCTAATACCGCTTTTGGTGAAATCCTACACCCTCCATTTTGCTTTATCCAATTTAGCGGAACAGTATTGTGTAGCGAATGAAGAGGATATGCGTAAAATTGAAACCAAAGCCGCTGGGTTAAAATCTTTAGCAACGTGGCACGGCACACACACCGTTCAGACCTGCCGCGAAGCCTGTGGCGGCAAAGGCTATTTGAGTGAAAATAGGTTGGCAGATATCAAAGCGGATTCCGATATTTTCACCACTTTTGAAGGCGACAATACCGTTTTGATGCAATTGGTGGCGAAGGGTTTATTGACTGAATTTAAGCAGTCATTTCACGATGAAGGTGTGAAAGCGGTCATACGGTTTTTGGGCAGTAAAATTGGTAATGTCATTGCCGAATACAACCCATATTTCACCCGCAATACCGCTATTGAGCATTTGATGAGTGCTGAATTTCATGAAGAAGCTTTGAAATACAGAGAGAAAAAAATATTGATTTCCCTTTCCGAACGCATGAAAGATTATTTGAAAAAACGGCTTGGACCCTACGAAGCCTTTTTAAAATGTCAAACCCACATGATTTCATTAGCAAAAGCCTACGTGGAGCGTTTGGTATATCGTGAAATGATTAAAAAATTGGATATTTTAGAAGCCAGTGCTGAAAAAGACATGCTACAAAAAATCACAACATACTATGCTTTAAACTGCATTTATGAAGACAAAGGCTGGTTTTTAGAAGCCGATTACATGGACGGTAGCAAAACCAAAGCGATTCGGCGAACTTTGAATAAAATGACGCAAGAGTTGCGCCCCGAAGTGGACGCGCTTGTGGAGGCTTTTGGGATTCCAGATGAAAGTTTGAATGCGGCGATTTTAAGATAAAAAAACGACCATTAAGAAATAAAATATTGAACTTTGTGAACTTTTTTAATTTGCTTAGTTAACTATCAACAAAACAAGCTGGAAATACTGAGGGGGTAACGTGCGCATGAATTTTGACAAAAGCGAGCGTTGATTTACAAGTTTTGTGCTATTTTAGAGAAGCCTTAAATCATAGAAAATGAAGAAAATGAAAACATATTTTGTTGACGCTTTTACAAATCAAAAATTCAAGGGAAATCCAGCCGCGGTTTGTATTGTCAAAAACGATTTGGACAGTTCTACTATGCAAAGTATTGCAACAGAAATTGGTTTTTCTGAAACTGCATTTATAAAGCAAATCACAGGCAACACATATAGTATAAGGTTTTTTACGCCAAAGATAGAAATTCCATTGTGTGGACATGCTACTTTGGCTTCATCAAAAATTATTTTCGACACAACGGCATTTGATACTATAAAATTCATCAACTGTAACAATATAGAATTATTGGTTGAGAAAGTAGAGAATAAAATCAAAATGCAATTCCCTGTTTATGACACAGAAGATATAGATGTGCCTCAAAAGATGTTAGATGCGCTTGGTATTTCTGAAATTGTAAATAAGAGGTACAGTCACATTAATAAAATAATTTTAATTGAAATTAAAAATGCACTTGATTTGGTAAATTTGAACCCTGATTTTACGGCATTGATAAATTCAAATACAGGGATAAATGGTGTTTTAGTAACATGTATTTCAGACAATGCCAATTTTGATTTTCATTACAGATACTTTTGGCCTTGGGCAGGCACTAATGAAGACCCCGTTACAGGTGGTGTTCAAACTTTTTTAACAAAATATTGGGCAATAAAATTAAATAAAACAAAATTAAATGCTTATCAATCTTCATTAAGAACAGGAACAATGAGTACAGAACTTTTACACGATAAAGTTTGTATTTTAGGAGAAGCAGTAACTGTATTAGAAGGACAATTTAATTTATAAATATGATAATTGAAACTTTAAAAATATTGTTCAGTAGAGATTTAATACGATTGAGAAATGAAATTGAACAATATAATAACGAAGCTGATATTTGGAAAATAAAAGGGCAAATAAATAATTCAGCAGGTAATCTTTGTTTACATTTGGTAGGCAATTTAAATACATATATTGGAAAAGAATTAGGCAAGTCCGATTATATTAGAAATCGAGCGTTGGAGTTTTCTTCAAGGAATGTTCCAAGACAAGAACTCATTAAGAAAGTTGAAAATACAATCGAAATCATTAATCAAACATTGGATAATTTGGATGAAAATATTTTGCAAGCTGAATACCCAATTTTAGTGTTTGACCAAAATACTTCTACGGAATATTTATTAGTTCACTTGACCACTCATCTAACCTACCATTTAGGTCAAATTAATTATCATAGACGACTAATTGAACAAGATGGAAAATAGAATATACTAAAGTGAGTTTTGTGAAAGCAATAACAAAAAAGATATTCAAAGATTTTAAAATAATCAATTAGAAGAATTTTATAAATGAAAAGAATTGCATTTTTAACAGATATACATTTAGATGAACATTTCCCAATTGACAACAATGTAAATCCCAGAAAAAATTTAGAAACTGTTTTGGCAGACATATCAAAACAAAAAATAACTGAAATTATTTTTGGTGGAGACATTGGCGAAGCAACTGCGCATAATTATTTCTTTGACGCTTTAAAAAAATTTACATTAAAGTTAATATTGGGAAACCATGACAAACTTGATAAAGTTAAAGAGTATTTTAATAAGGATGCAGATAAAAATGAACTTTATTACAAAGTTGAAGAAGAAGGTTATTTATACATATTTTTAGACACTTCTTCTGATGAAATAAGTAATAATCAATTATTATGGTTACAATCTGAACTTAATACTAACCAGGAAATAATTTTGTTCATTCACCACCCTATTTTACCTATAAATACGGCAGTTGACAAAATGTATCCATTAAAAAACCGAGAACAACTGAAAGTTATTTTACTTGAACATAAAATGAATGTTACTGTATTTTGTGGACACTATCACATGAACGATGAACAAGAAATTGACAATATTAAACAAATAACCACACAATCGTTATCGTTTCAACTCGTGAAAGATGAAAGGGGAATTAAAGTTGACAATTCATGCTTTGGGTATAGAATAATAGAAATTCACGAATATAAAATTGAAACTCATTTTATCAACTTCAAAAACATTAAAAATTAAATAATGGAACTCTCACATGTAATTTCAGAAACAGTATTAGCAAATACTGGGTTCTTTACATTTTATGTATATTTAAGAAGGCTAAATACAATTGACAGTATTCTTTGGGGATTGAGCAAAGAAAATTTCAATTTATGAAAATATTTATTTAAAAGTTAGGACATACCCCTCAGTATTCCGCTAAAAAAAGCGGATATACTGAGGGGTTGCTTTTTTGTGGGAAAGTGATAGACGCTTTCGAAGCGTCGGTCACCTACACCTCCTCAATAAAATCTTAATGAGCAATAACCACTGATTTTGTCGCATCCCGTTTGCCTTTCGATTTTATACGAAGCATATAATTGCCCGCTTGCTCTATCTTCAATTTACCATGAAGAGGTTTTTAAATTTCATAAATTTTTAAAAGTTTTAGATAGTAGAGGCAGAAAAAATCACGAATAGATTAACAGGGGAGCTGCGTTAAATGGTGATTGAATAGACCTTAACATTGACGGTAAACATCTGGAATAGGACAAAATTATATTAATTTTTCTGAAATAAAAAAATAATTTAGTCTTATTTTCAAGTTCCTGTCAAATAAATTATTGTCTAATTTCAACAATGAAAAAACATAGTTTTAATACTAATT
>JAYUQN010000131.1:0-5675 GCA_043756725.1 Saprospiraceae bacterium | reverse complement strand
ATATCAATGAAGCTGTTTTAGCTGTTACTGAAACGCAAGCGCCGACTCAGACAGAAGACACCGAAGCACCAACGCCCATTACCCATCGTGCAACCCCTTCTTCGCCTTTGACGGCTTCCCTTGATGCCTCTCCTATCAAAAATATTGAAAGTGGAGATAGGAAACCGCAATTGCCTGTTCAACTTACACCCATTATTCCAAAAGAGGATATAAAAATTGCACAGCGTGAAATGCCGACAGAGATAGCCGTTATTGAAAAACAGGAACCTGTTCAGCCCGCATCAAGCATTCAAAAAGAAAATAAAAAAGTTGAAAAAACTGAAACTATGGCTGCAACAAGGGCTATGGTTGAAAAACAAAAACCCAATAAACCGATTCCGAAAATTAAAGTTGAAAAAAATAACAAACCATCTGATATCGGTGCTATTTCTGAAAAAATAGAACCTTTTTCAGAAGCTGAAAACACGTCGAAACAGAGAGAAAAGAGTATTGAATTGACAGCATTACTTGTTTTGAAACCCTACTCTGTTGTGTCAATTGAGGTAAAAGAAGCTGCTAATTTGCAAAACTTCTTATCTATGAGCAGCAGAAAAATTGATAAAGCAATTGATAAAAAACAAGAAATAGCCGATAATAAGCCGATTGAGTCACCCATTGATGCGCCTAAGACAGAATTGAATCCCATAGAAAAACCGCGTGTGGAAGCCACCCGCTCTGAGTTCGCATTTGAGGAGCCTTCTCATCAAATAACGCAAGCGGAGGCTGGCAAAGATAAGACAAACGAGGCAGTGAAAGAAGCGATTAAAGAGGAATCGCCTATAAAAAAGAGTGAGCCTATTGTTGAAAAAGAGGAGAAAAACAAAATGCCTATTGCTGAGCCTTTCACAGCAGAAGTCCATGAAAACAAGCTCGACAAAAAAGAGGATATTAAAGTAGAAAAAGAAGCAAATACGGCTGTTGAAATTAAAAAATCGGAAGCTAATGGCATGGTTCGTAAAAAATATTTGGTGGTAGTCGGTACTTATTCTGATCGAAAAAATGCTTTTGACCAACAGAAAAAAGCCAACATCAAAGGTTATTCGGATGCCGAAATTATTCAATACACCACCAATCACCTCTTCGGCGTCTGTGTTTTACAGTCTGATGATGAAAGAGTTGCCCAAGCCTTAGCCCGTGATATTAATAAATCGAAGACAATGGAAGCGTTTGTGAAAGTGTTGAAATAATATCAAAATATTTATACAAAAGCCTTGTAAACAGTGTGTTTACAAGGCTTTTTCTCGTTATCATGTCACGCCCAGTCGTGATGAAGCTAAAAGCATCAAGGGGAGTAATTTGCGTTTTCACTTCCCTATAATTCACATGTCGAAAAGCTCTATTGAATAATCAACTTCCCCGTTCTACCTAATTGATTGATTTTCAATAATCAAAAAAGATGTGGAGAATAGATAGGATTTCAACCTTTCGGAAGGCTATCACCCGCATTATCCTTCAAAGCCACCCCACTATAATGCAAGCGAAAGGACTCTGAAATGAGATAAAATATTTTTTCAGCCGCCGCTTGATAATCCAAGCCTTCAACACGAATATTTGACACACAATTTCTACTTTCATCGGTCAAACCCATAATCGGATTATAGGTTAAATAAGCTCCCATGCTATCAGGAGAGGATAGACCCGGTCTTTCACCAATTAACACAACTGAAAATTTGGTGTGCAATAAAAAACCGATTTCATCGCCTATCGCAACCCGTCCTTGATGCACAATACTGAGGGGGGCTAAAGTGAAATTAGATTGTTGTAATAAAGGTATGAGAATGCTCAATAAAGGAACGGCGTGGTTATTTATAGCGGTTGCGGATAAACCATCTGCTATTATCAGAGCCACTTCTGAGGCGGGCACGTTGGCTTCTTGTAGCTTTTTTGTAGATATGTCATTCAATTGCCTACCAAAATCGGGTCTTTGGAGGTATTCATGTCTGTTATTAGCTTTGCTGTGTAGGGCATAAATGGGTAATTCAAAGGATTCTAAAGCGGCTGTTAAATCCATTTCATTCAATTCAGAATAAACGGCATCTCGGGCGTGGGCATGCGCGAGCTTAAATTCTAAAACTTCTTTTAGGGGTATAGCAACGCCTGTTCTTCCTAACGCAATGCGGGCAGCGGTATAGGATTTTAAGGGTTGCCATATATCGGGTTCTACGGGGTTTTGCTTTTCTATATGTTGAAATTTTTTCATATTGCATGCAATAAAAAATGAGAAGGTTTAATGGTCAATCGGTTGCCTTTATCGTCCATAATGCCTTGCTTTGCCAACCATGTTTCAAATTCGGGTGCTAATTTTTTATTTAAAACTTTCCTTATATACAAGGCGTCATGAAAGGAAGTAGATTGATAGTTGAGCATAATATCATCCGCACAGGGAACGCCCATGATAAAATTGCAGCCTGCTACACCCAAAAGCGTTAACAAATTGTCCATATCGTCTTGGTCGGCTTCGGCATGGTTGGTATAACAAATATCCATGCCCATAGGTAAACCTAAAAGTTTTCCACAAAAATGGTCTTCCAAAGCCGCGCGAATAATTTGTTTGCCATCATATAAATATTCGGGTCCTATGAAACCCACGACGGAATTAACCAAAAGCGGATGATATTGTCGTGCCACCGCATAAGCCCTCGCTTCACACGTTTGTTGGTCAACGCCTTCATGCGCATTGGCAGACAAAGAAGACCCTTGACCCGTTTCAAAATACATCACATTTTCACCGACTGCCCCCCGTTTCAAACTCAAAGCCGCATCGTACGCTTCATCGAGCAAGGAAAGCGTTATGCCAAAACTGCTGTTCGTTTTTTCTGTTCCACCAATGGATTGAAAAACCAAATCAACAGGCGCATTTTGATTTATGAGTTGAAGCGTTGTTGTAATATGTGCTAAAATGCAACTTTGAGTCGGAATTTCAAATTTAGAAATCAAGTCATCCAGCATGTTTAAAAGCCTTGTCACAGCCACAGGACTATCTGTTGCAGGATTAATGCCAATGACTGCATCGCCGCTGCCATATAAAAGTCCATCAATGATGCTCGCGGCAATGCCTTTCGCATCGTCGGTTGGGTGATTGGGTTGTAAACGGGTGGACATGCGCCCTTTCATCCCAATCGTATTTCTGAAACGGGTAATAACTTCACATTTTTGAGCGACATATATTAGGTCTTGATTGCGCATCAATTTGCAGACGGCTGCTACCATTTCAGGTGTAAGAGCCACTGCCAGTTTTTGCAAAGTAGTCATATCGGCTACATCACTCAGCAACCAATTTCTTAAATCGCCTACTGTAAAATGAGAAATGGGTGAAAAAGCAACCGCATCGTGCGTATCTATAATGAGTCTCGTAAGGGCATCAGTTTCATAAGGTATTACTGCCTCACTCAAAAAGGTTTTCAAAGGCACATCCGCTAAGGCTATTTGAGCCGCTATTCGCTCTTCATAACTGTTAGCCGTTAAACCCGCTAAAGCATCGCCCGTTCTGAAAGGCGTGGCTTTGGCGAGCAATGTTTTTAAATCATTAAAAACGTAGCGGTGGTTTTTTATGGTGAAATGGAAAGGCATTGTGCGTAATTTTCTTTTAGATTATCTATGAAATGGGTTAATATCTTGAAAATACTGAGGGGGGTATTTCTTAAACAACTTGCTAAATTTTCAGCATTTAATTTAAAACCCTACATAAAGTATTTGCTCACAGAGTTGCACAGAGGTTTCACAGAGTTAGATATTTTTTTCATCTAACTCTGTGAAACCTCCGTGTGACTCTGTGAGCAACGACTTTATGTAGGGTTTCAAAGCATTTTACACCATTTCATCCAAAACAGCTTTATGCTTTCCCAAAATTACAAACAGAACGATTAAAACCAACATAAAACCAAAAAAAATAAGACTCAACAATGGATTATAATAAATTATGGATATTAAACAAACCACCGAAAGCAGCAATGCCACTATCGGGAAATAGGGATAAAACGGCGCAACAAAAGGGCGTTCCAACAAAGGTTCTTTTTTACGCAGCGCAAATAAACTCACCATACTGACAATGTACATCACCACCGCCCCTAAGACCGATAAAATAATCAGTTTATCCGTTTTACCCGTAAGAATGGCTACCATACCTACGAGCGCACCCATAATTAAAGCCCAATAAGGTGTTTGAAATCGAGGATGTACTTTTGATAAAAACGAAGGCAGGTATTGTGCTCGTGCCAATGAAAAAATTATCCTTGAATAACTCAATATAATACTGTGAAAAGAAGCCACTAAACCGAACAAGCCGATGCTGGCAAATACCTTCGTCCAGCTGTTGTCTTTGCCTAAAACGATGCCGATGGACTCGGGTAGGGGATAGTCAATAGCCGATAAATTTTTCCAATCCGTAATGCCACCTGCTGAGATCATAACGCCTAAAGCGAGTAAAACTAAGGTAGAAATGCCTAAAATATAGCCTTTCGGAATAGTATGCTGTGGGTCTTTGGCTTCTTCTGCCACCATCGCCACACCTTCAATGGCTAAATAGAACCAGATAGCAAAAGGCAATGCCGCAAACACGCCCGACCACCCAAAGGGCATGCTGTTGTGCATAAAATTATCCATTTTGAAATGTGGCGCAACAATCCCCATAAAAACCAGTAATTCCAACACAGCCAACAAGGTGATAATCAAGGTGAAAATAGCCGATTCTTTTACGCCCAACAAGTTGATGACAGTGAACAAAATATAGCAACCTATTGCCGTTTGAATAACATTTACTGAGGGGTATAAAAAATGCAGATAACTGCCTAAAGCATAAGCAATAGCAGGCGTTGCAAATAAAAACTCAATTAAGGTTGCATAACCTGCAACTAAACCCCAAATAGGACCCAATGCTTTATACGCATACGTAAAAGGACCTCCCGCATTCGGAATGGAGGTGGTAAGTTCCGTAAAACTAAAAACGAAGGTGATGTATAAAACGGTAACGGCAAGTGTAGCAATCAACATCCCAACCGTGCCTGCTACGCCCCAACCATAATTCCACCCAAAATATTCCCCTGAAATAACAAGGGCAACGGCGATAGACCAAAGATGAATAGCGGATAACGCTTTTTTTAGAGCTGGTTTTGATGAAGTCATATTCAAATATGTAGTAATTATTTTGCTACTACTTCTTTGTTTGTTATGAAATTTTGGGGCATTAAAGAAGCATTTAATAACGGACTTTTATGTCCCAAAAGTATAACACTTGGCTGTCCATCTTTAGAAGGCACATACAACAAATTTCGGGTTAATGGGATGCCATCACGTTTGGGTATATACAACAAATCCCTTGTGAAAAGGGTTGAGTCTTTTGTGATTTTAAGCGGGTTTTTAAGTCTGTTTTTACTGAAATCAAAGCTTTTTTGGGCAGCCATTTTACTTGAAAAAAGGACGATAAAGAAGAGGATGAACCCCATTTTGTAGATGTTCTTTTTCATTTTTTTGAAGATTTAAAAGAATTGAGTAATGAAGCTTTAATTTTTTTCTATCTAAAATAGGCATACAAAAATACATTGTAACTACTCAGGTTGTGAAAATAATTTAATTTTATCAAAATTGTAAAAAAGTATTACCTTGCAAGTATGACTGAACGAGAAGAAATTGCGTTACTC
>JAYUQN010000130.1:0-16543 GCA_043756725.1 Saprospiraceae bacterium | reverse complement strand
TCAGAAACCTCAATTTACTGAGGGGGGATAAATGTCAACTTATTCCCGTTGGACATGGCGAATTAGCAAGCGGCTTAATTGGCGATGGACGAATGGCTGAACCTGAAGACATTATTAAGCACCTGCAAAGCTTTTTCAATAAAAAGCAAGATTTTAAAGGTAAAAAAATACTCGTCACGGCAGGTCCCACATACGAAGCCCTCGACCCTGTGCGTTTCATAGGTAATAGGTCGAGTGGAAAAATGGGTGTGGCGATTGCTGAAACGTTAGCAGAGAGAGGTGCAGAGGTGATATTGATTTTAGGTCCCTCAAAGATAATGGATATACCCCCCTCAGTAAAAACGATAAAAGTGGAGTCTGCTCAACAAATGTTTGAAGCGGCAACTTTGCATTTTGAAACCTGTGATGCTGCCATTTTAGCCGCCGCCGTTGCAGATTATCGCCCAAAGCACGTTTCTGATATAAAAATTAAAAAGAAAGACGATAATTTTACTATAGAGTTGGAAAAAACACCTGATATAGCCGCATCGTTGGGAAGCCGTAAACGCGCCAATCAGAAATTGATCGGTTTTGCTTTAGAAACAAATGATGAAATTACTAATGCCCTTTCAAAGTTAAAAAGGAAAAATTTTGATTTCATCGTCCTAAATTCTTTGCGTGAAACGGGTGCAGGTTTCAACCACGATACCAATAAAATCAGCATCATTTTTGATGCACACTCTATTAAAACTTATGCGTTAAAAGACAAAGACGATGTGGCAAAAGACATCGTTGATGAATTAAATAATATTTGGTAAGGGAAAAATAAAGGTTTAGGATATTTATTTTTATTAGTTCGCAGATTTAGGGTAAGTTTTCAAAAAATTTTGATTGTGTTTTGATTTTTTTGCAAAAAAAATCAAAACACAATCAAAATTTTTTGAAAACTTACCCTAAATCTTTGCTCACCAATAAAATTCGTTACCTAAGCTACTTGCCAAGCAATAACTGAAAAAATGAAGCTTAAATTACTTTTTACCCTGGCTCTAACCGTTTGCCTGTCAAACCTCAATTTTGCACAAGAGTTCGATTTTGATATAAAGGTGCAACCACCCGCTATCACACAATTGGCAGACCCTAAAATTTTCAAAAGCCTCGAAGCCGCTTTGAAAGAATTGGTCAATAATGCTCGTTGGACAGAGGATATTTATGAGCAAAATGAACGCTTGCAAGGCTCCATCCGTTTGACCATCAAATCGGAAGCCTCGGTTACAGGTTTTACCGCAGAATTAGCGATTCAAGCCAATCGTCCTGTGTATGGCACAGAATATACAACACCTATTTTCATTCATCTTGACCGTGAAGTATCGTTTACGTATGAACAATTTCAACCTGTTCAGTTTGTGAAAAATAATTTCACCGATAATTTAAGCTCAACTATAGCTTATTATTTATATGTGATATTGGGCATGGACTACGATTCATTTGCACCACAAGGGGGCGAACCCTATTGGCAATTGGCGCAAGATATTTTCAACACCTTACCCTCAGCTGCAAAATCAGAATGGCAAGGCAAAGACTTAGGTAATCGCAACCGCTATTGGTTTGTTGAAAATATGTTAAGTCCGCGTTTGAAAAACTACCGTCAAGGCATTTATGAATACCACCGCTTGGGCTTAGATGTGGCTTCTACAGATGTCAATCGCAGTAAAGCTGCTATTTTACAATGTTTGGATAAAATGGATGAAGCACAACAAGCTTATCCCAATACCTTAGCTGTAAGAACATTTGCAGGCACAAAAACCTCGGAATTGATTGAAATTTTCAAAAATTCTTCAAGCGATCAAAAATCACGCTTTATTCAAATTATGACTCGGATTGACCCTGCTAATGCCAGTAAGTTTAATCAAGTGGGGTTTTAATTTTCTAAAACCCTAAAAATACTGAGGGGGGCATTTTTCTAAATGGCGACATAAATCTCTTGTCGCCAAACTTCCTGCACTATAATGTATATCTACCTTTAATAGTCAACGCTAAATAAAATAGTATTTCTTCGGGTGTTGTTGCCCCTCGTAATATTTCCTCAAGGTGGGGCAAAGAAATGTTTGCAATAACATCTGACATAGCTGTCGATTGTGGGGTCAGTAAATTTAAAATATTTGTTGCTGTAATTTTTTGTGTGCAATAGGGCATTTTTTTCAATAACTTTGTTAAAATGAATCACGTAGAGACGTTGCACTGCAACGTCTCTACAATTGCCCACGAAAAATTACAGCAACAAATATTTTGTTCGGATAAAATAAATATTTTTCAATTAAAATTTTGTTATCAGCGAAAAGCAGATTGCTATGAAATAGTGATAAAGCGCAATATATACTTACTTGTGCTTAAAGACCCCTATCTTTCCTTACATGTGTTCTCAATTTAAGACTAATAAAAAAGAAATGGCTTTAACTGAAAAAATCAATATCGAACAATCTAAAAATGAAGATGCTATGCGCCTTGTTCTATCGAGCATAAGGCATCAATTGGAAAAAATATACGAAGGCGGTGGCAAAAAGAAAATGGATAAAGAACGCGCCGAAGGCAAAATGACGGCTCGCGAGCGTGTTGCCTATCTTTTAGATGAAAATAAACCCCAAATAGAAATTGGTGCTTTTGCAGGTTTTGATATGTATGAAGCCGAAGGAGGCTGTCCTGCGGGTGGCGTGGTCGTCGTGATGGGTTATATAAAAGGTAGGCAATGTCTGGTGGTGGCTAATGACGCGACTGTCAAAGCGGGCGCATGGTTTCCGATAGCTGCTAAAAAGAACCTTCGGGCGCAGGAAATAGCGATGGAAAATCGCTTACCGATTGTATATTTGGTGGACTCTGCAGGTGTGTTTTTACCCATGCAAGATGAAATATTTCCAGATAAAGAGCATTTTGGGCGCATTTTTAGGAATAATGCTAAGATGAGCAGTATGGGTATACCACAGATAGCCGCTATTATGGGCAGTTGTGTAGCAGGTGGCGCATACCTACCTATTATGAGCGATGAAGCGTTGATTGTTGAAGGACAAGGTTCCGTTTTTCTTGCGGGTCCTTATTTGGTGAAAGCTGCTATTGGTGAAACCATTGAAAAAGAAATCCTCGGCGGGGCAAAAACCCATTCTGAAATAAGCGGCGTAACAGATTATAAAGTACCCAATGATACGGCTTGCTTGGATACAATCAAAAAATTGATTGATAAATTTGGGACATTTGAGAGCGCAGGCTTTAGCCGTGTGAAACCGACCCCCCCTCAGTATCCAACCAAAGAAATCTATGAAATTTTTCCCGAAGGTAATTCAAAGCCTTACAATACAGTTGAAATACTGAAACGCCTTGTTGATGATTCCGAACTGACGTTTTACAAAGAAGATTATGGCAAAACCATTATTTGCGCTTATGCTCGGATAGACGGTTGGGCAGTTGGCATCGTAGTCAATAACCGCCAAGTCATAAAAAGTGGCAAGGGGGAAATGCAATTTGGTGGTGTGATTTACTCCGATTCAGCAGATAAAGCGACCCGTTTTATTTTGAATTGCAATCAAAAGAAAATTCCATTGGTGTTTTTACACGATGTAACAGGTTTCATGGTGGGCAGTCGCAGCGAGCATGGGGGAATCATCAAAGATGGGGCTAAATTGGTGAATGCCGTAGCTAATTCCACCGTTCCAAAATTTACAATCGTCATGGGCAATAGCTACGGAGCAGGTAACTACGCCATGTGTGGAAAAGCCTACGACCCTCGCTTGATAGTGGCGTGGCCTACTGCTAAAATTGCTGTCATGGGGGGCGCGCAAGCAGCGAAGGTATTGTTGCAAATCCAGACGGCTTCTTTGAAAGCTAAAGGACATCCGCCTGCCCCCGAAGAGGAAATAAAACTTTATGATGAAATAAAAAATAGATATGACCGCCAAACGACCCCTCAGTATGCGGCGGCTCGTTTGTGGGTAGATGCTATAATTGACCCTTCCGATACCCGACAATGGATCTCAATGGGCATCGAGGCGGCTAATAATGCGCCTGTTGAAAAATTTAATGTTGGGGTAATACAAACATGATTTTTCAACCATTTTAACCACTTTAAATTAAATCATACGGAGGGGTGAAAATCTAACATTGTTAGGTTCTTCCCCCTTACTATTTTACTTAAATAGTTGTTAATTTTCTTGAAACACGAATAAGATTTAGAATTTTTTCGTTTATTTGTGGAAGATTTAGAATTTTGAAATTTATAATATTCTTATGTCTTTATTTAATGCAATATAGGAATTTTAAAATTTTCAAAATAGCCAAACTTAATTAGGCGAAAATGTTCAAAACTAAAATATTTATAAAATAATGTCTTTTTTAATATCCGACACTTTACGCCATCTCAGGTTATCAATATTTTGTTATCCGATCTAATTAAAAAAAAAAGCCGTAACGCCCTGCGTTCTTCGGTCATTGGTGTGTGTACCTATATTCACAGGCACGAAACTTGTAATATGAATATAAGAAGGGTTAATAATTTTTTTAATGAAAACGCAGCTCAATTTTTCAAAAATGATTAAAATCACAATTTTTTCGTTCGTTTCTTTTTTTGTAGGAGCAGGTATTTTTTTTACGCCTAAATTCCCTACTGTAGATAATAACACAGGTTCTGTTACTCTAAACCCCGAAGCACCAGCAATAGAACAAGCTCGGACTTTGTTACGGAAAGTAAATTTAACAGGCAAGTGCAGTTCGGAATTAGCCGTTCTTGATCCTATATTTGCATCGAGGGTAGGTCAAGCGTGTCAAATCAGCCGCGATCAAATAAGAGCTTATTTATCTCAAACGCATATCAACGAATGGGAAGTGGGTGGAAATTTAGATATGCCTGTTAGTTCACTTGTTGATGCTAATGGCAATGTTAATTTTGCAAAATATTTCGTTATTCACGATACAAGTTACCCACGTTACAGCAGTAGTTTTCCAAGTAATATTAATGATGAATCATGGGAGTGGAATCGTTTAAGCCGTTGGATGGCGAATGTGACGCATATTTATGTTAATAGAGTAGGAGATTCTAAAACTATGACCCCTTTCAATGAAGGTATGACAGCTACTAAAATGGAGCGTTATATTATGGGAGATAGTAAATCAAAAGGTCTTTATCTTCATATTGAGTTGATTCAACCTCGCAAATCTATGAAAGGCTATGGCCGGCATAATGATGTAGATGCACCAGAACCGGGTTTTACAGATTCTCAATACAAGCGTTTGGCATTGCTATATACAGTGGCAAGTATGCGTAAAGGAGAATGGATGATCCCCGCATTTCACGCGGCTGTGGATCAAGGTATTCGTTATTGCCACGATGACCCACAAAATTTTGACTTGAATAAGTTCTTCACATCGCTGAACGAATTATGGACATCTATTGAAACACCTACTTTAAATTCTGCAAAGATGGGTAGTGGTAGTGGTGGACAATAATTTGAATATACAAACGCAGAAATAAAACATCCGAACTCACATGTTTGTAAGTTCGGATGTTTTATTTCTACATTTATCTCCTTCTTTTAACGCATCATATCATTGACGATAGCAATTTTATCTAATTCACGACTAACCGTCAATCGTCTGATATTGAATAGCCCATATTTGCTGAGGTCAGCAATTTCTTTCCATTGTTTTTCTGGATTACCCAATTTATAGCTGTACAATTTACTACCATTTCCCATGATGAAAGTGCCATCGGGTAAAAGCGTAAAGTCTTCACTGCCCGGCAATGTCTGAATAATCACGTCTGAACCATAGCCGACAGGGTCAAGCCATTTGATATACCAAGTTTGATCCGTGGCTTTTTGTACATAAGCCAATTTACCATCATTCAACCGTGACATTGAGCGACCTATGCCACTAAGCAATTGAATAGACGATTGGTCATCTACATTCACCAATTTCAAAGAATTACTTCTCCCATTCACGATAAACAAAGCCAGTTTTTTTTCAGAAAGCCAACAGTGGTAGCCAATGTCTTGATGCAAAGTTAAAAGGTCACGCCCACTGTTGCTGCGGTCAAGTGGATACATCCAGAGGCGTTGTGTACCCGCTTGGGTGGCATCTGTTCTGATGCAGGAAATGTTGCGACGGTCAGGCATCAAAGTGGGTGAATACTCAGATTCTCGGGTAGCTGTTACTTGCGTCAAGACATTATTGAGTAACGAAAGCGAATAGATTTCCGTTTGCGACGTATCATAAGGCGTTTGCACGGCTATTTGCAACTCATTATTATTCATCCATTGTGGCTGATTGTTATAGCCATAAATATTAAAGCCTGTTAAAAAACGGGCATTTTTGAAGTCAATCTGTTCGCCAAATTTTTCCATATCAAAACAATAGATATTGGTGTTTGGCAATTGCGCTACTGAGGGGGTGGCTAAAGCCCCGAATAAAGCGAGGAAAAGGATATTGTGTAAATACCTCATAGTGTCATATAGTTTTTTGATTTAAAAATAGTGGTTAATATTTTTGTTGAAATAAAATTTAATTGGGCACAGATTTAGGGTAAGCTTTTCTCGAAAAACTTACCCTAAATCTTTATTTTAATTCAGAAACATTCCTTTTTTTCAACAGATAATAAACAGGAATACCCAGTGCAATAATTATTAAGCCGCCGCCTGTATTCCGTGTTTTAGTATAGAGCAAAATTAAGCAAATAATTAAAGCTAACAAAATATAAATAATAGGCGTAATGGGATAGCCCGGTACTTTGTAAGGGCGTTCTGCATTCGGTTCTTTTTTTCTTAAAACAAATATACCTGCTATGGTGATGCAATAATATATCAACGACACGAACGTAGCATACTCCAATAAATCGTTATAAGAACCCGTTAAGCATAGAAGACTTGCCCATAAGCATTGAATCCATAATGAAAACCCCGGGACGCTCGCTTTGTTTAATTCACTCGCCTTTTTAAAAAATAAATTTTCTTTCGACATAGCATAATAAACCCGTGCGCCCGATAAAATGAGTCCTGAATTGCAACCAAAAGTCGAAATCATGATTAATGCAGACATTAAAGCAGCGGCAATACTGCCAAATATTTGATACCCTGCGGCTGTGCCTACACGGTCGCTTTGAGCAAACATGATACCTCGGGATACCACATCCACCCCATTGGGGTCACCTTTCAAAGGCAACAGAGAAAGGTAGGCTAAATTGGCAGCAATGTATAAAATGGTGACGATGAGTGTACCTAAGAAAAGACTGAGCGGTATGTCTCGACGTGGATTTTTCATTTCACCTGCAATGAAAGTGACATTATTCCACGCATCTGAGGAAAAAAGAGAGCCTATAATCGCAGTTCCTAAAGCTAAAACGAGACCCATATTGGATAGATTTTCAACAATCCATGCCCCCGACTCCGTTTTAACTGTTTGAGTAGCTGCCCACATATCCGTAAAATTTTGATTGAAATAGCCCATTTTAGAACCGACTACCAGACCCAAAACAATGAGGAGAAAAAGAGCAATCAATTTCGCCATTGTAAAAACCAACTGAATGATTTTACCATAATTGATGCCTCGGCTGTTCATATAAGTCAAAAATACAATGCTCAAAATAGCTAACAGTTGAGCCGCATTGAATGAAAAACTGCCTAATTGTAGCAGAATATGGGTTTCACTAAAATAAGGAATAAAAAAACTGGTGTACTTGGCAAACGCCATGCCTACGGCGGCAATGGTTCCCGTTTGAATAACGGTGGCTACCGACCAACCGTATAGAAAGGCTGTCAAATCGCCCCAAGCTCTTTTGATATACACAAACTGCCCACCTGCGCGAGGCATCATGCCTGCTAATTCGCCATAGCTAATTGCCCCGAATACGGTCATAACGCCTGTCAAGAGCCATAAAAAAATGAGCCATCCCGCTGAGCCAACTGTGCGGCTCATATCGGCAGAAACGATAAAAATACCTGAGCCTATCATAGTGCCTGAAACGAGCATAGTGCCATCGAGCAAACTGAGGGAACGGCGAAACTCTTGTGGTTGTGGTTCGGACATAATTGGATTATTTTTTTCAATTTTTTCAATTCGGAAACAAGATAAAAAAACTTTTAGATTGTGCTTATACTGAGGGGGTCTTTTTTAATATGTTGTTGAAAGCTTAGTTGTTGAAAGCGTGAAAACAGCGCATTTTTCTTGAAAAAACACCATTGTTGAATCATTGTCCAATTTTAATTATTGAGACAATTTAATTGACGAAATAAAATTTGTTAAGGAAAGTTAAATTTTTTTTCTGAAATTGTGTACCCATTTTGTTATTCAGCCGTCATAATAACAGAAATATGCAGAGAGATTGTGAAAAAGTTTACAGAATGTCATTTTATTCAATATTTTTGTGGCGAAACTGGATATGAATACTTTTATCCCGTTCAATAGTCACATTAATTTTGAAGAATTGAACAGTCAAACAATACATACAGAATTAACAGATGCTGAAATAGTAAGAGAATATCTTAGAACGCATAACGCTCTTTATTTCACCAAACTGTATCGCAAATACTCTGGGAAGGTATATGGCAAATGTCTTTCTATTTTGAAAAATGACGACGAAGCTCGAGATGCTGTACAAGATATTTTTGTGAAAATTATGCTGAATATGGCAAATTTCGGCGAAAAATCACAATTTTCTACTTGGATTTACTCTATTACTTACAATTATTGTATTGATAACATACGTCGAAGAAAGAAAGAGAAAACGCTTTTCAGTGAAGATATAGAACGTGCTCCCGATGTCGCCAGCGAAGAAATTTCAGATGAAGTGCTACTCGAAATGGATGTCAAATACCTCAAACAAGTTTTAGACGAATTACCAACAGGCGATAAAATGATTCTCTTAATGAAGTATCACGACGATATGAGTATTAGGGAGATAGCTGATGTTATTAATAAAACCGAGAGTGCCGTAAAAATGAAAATTAAACGCGCAAAACATAAAGCGCAGGAATTGTACGAAAAAATTTATAAACCAGATTAAGGATAGATTTGAACTTTTAAAAAGTTGTCAAATCTCAAAATTAAACGAATAACTAACCATTCACTTATGACCCTATTTTTTTCAAAAAAATATTCAGATGCATGATTTGAATTGTACTATCTAAAATACATATCATTTAGTATTATCAAATCACTGCCGAAAATTTTAAATTTAGTAAGTAATGGCAGACGAAAGAAATAAAAATAATTTTAAGCGACTCATGGAGGAAGAATATGAGCCTCGCTTCACACTCCCTCAAATGACGGAGATAGAAAGGCGCATCCAACGCAAACACGATTCTTATCGTGTCACTGGTGATGTGTTAGACCTTTTTTTTCCAAAAATCATCAAAACGGTTATTGGTATGCTGGGTGGAGATGACAACGAGTCAGCACGACCTGCCCCTTCAGATTTTGGTGGTAATGTGCCTTCCAAAACGCCCAAAGCGCCGGGAGGCAGGTAAGTTGCCTGTTTTAGATATCCGAATCGTGTTAATACAATAAAAAATCAGTGAAGACAATGGGATTTGAAATTTTGAAAAACCTGCTCCTCAAATTTACATCCACTATTCCGAACATAGTGGGCGCAATGGTGATTGCTATCATCGGGATGATATTGGCTAAAACCATTAGTAAATTGGTGGAACGTTTGCTAAAAGCCGTCAATGTTGATAAATTAGCAGATAAATTAAGTGAAATTGATGTTATTCAAGATAATAATATCAACCTCAAACCGAGTCTTATTATCAGTCAAGTTGTGTACTATACCTTGCTTTTAATCTTTTTGATAATGGCAACGGATATTCTGCAAATGACCGTTGTTTCACAACTCATAAAAGACCTTATTAGTTATATCCCAAGTCTTGTAACGGCTTTGTTGTTAGTCATACTCGGTTTAGTGATAGCCAATGTGCTGAAAAAAATTATTGTGTCCATTTGCAAGTCAGTCGGCATTCCGTCGGCTAATTTGATAGGCAATTTTATTTTTTATTTTGTATTTCTAACAGCCTTAATTACGGCTTTGGCGCAAGCTAAAATTGATACCGACTTTATAAAAAACAATATTAGCATTTTATTAGGCGGCGGTGTTGCGGCTTTTGCTATCGGCTACGGCTTGGCTTCAAAGGATATGATGTCCAATTTTTTAGCCTCTTTTTACAGCCGCCGCCATTTCAACGTAGGCGACACTGTACGAATTGGGGATACAGTAGGTAAAATAGTATATGCAGATAACTCTTGTGTGAAAATACAATCGGCTGAAAAGCTGGTTATCGTGCCGCTTCATAAATTGATGAAAAATGAAGTAGAGATTCTGCCAAGCGATTTCATGCAAATACCTGAAAATCAATAAAATAGCGACGTAGAGACGTTGCATTGCAACGTCTCTACATTGACAAAATACTTTAAAAATGAAATATAAAACTACGTAGAGATATTATACTGCAACGTCTTTGCTTTTCGGAATTTTACATTATTTCAAGTATAGTTCACATTAAACAATCATTATTTCACTCAAAACTATGACCAACATGTTAAAGAAATTACTCTTTTTAACGTTAATTTCCTGTTTCTCAATCTCAATTTCCGCTCAAAAAATCCTCGATGCCAAAGATGCTGTAAAGGAAATGGATAAAGCCAAAGACGCTAAAGATGGTTGGACTAAAGCAGGCGGTATCGGTCTGAATTTGAACTTATTGAGCCTCATCAACCCCCGCGTTGGAGCGGGTGACAATCAAGTCGGTATTGGTGGCATCCTCAACTACTCTGCCAATTTAGTGCGGGATAAGATTTTATGGGACAACAAATTTCTCGTACAATTAGCTACTATTCAAGCTGCTGGTGGTCCGTGGACTAAAGCAACGGATGTGCTTCAAGGAACAACACAATGGGGTTACAAAGTGGCTCCAAAATGGTATGTAGCTGGCTTAGGTGATTTGCAAACACAATTACTCTCTACTTATGGCACCAATTTTTTGAAACCTCAAATTATTGACGGTAAAAGAACGCTTCTTTCTGGAAAACTTTTTTCACCTGCTATTGTAAAATTTGCTCCCGGTGTTATATTCAAACCAAGCGATAATTTGAAATTTTTATATTCACCAATTGCTTACAAAGGGGTGTTTGTGGGTAATGATGAAATCGCCATGCAAGCGAACTTTATCCCTCTTGATGGTACTAAATTCAAGAATGTAGATCATCAATTAGGTCAGGAATTGCGGATGGATTATGCTCAAAAATTCTTGAATGATAAAGTGGTTTATATTACAACGCTTGATTTGTACTCTAACTACCTGCGTACGCCTGAAAATATTGACGTAGAATGGTATAACTCTTTGGACTTTATGGTAGGTAAAGGCATTTCTGTCAATTTCAGAACAGACTGGTTTTATGACCACGATATTCAGGTTTTCAAAGGCGGCAATTTAAACGCAAAAGGACGGGATGTCTTTATTAGAAATGCGCTTTTATTGAAATATAGCGCCCAATTTTAAATTGTTGTATTGTTGTATTGTTGTATTGTTGGGTGAAACGCCAACAATACAACAATACAACAATATTAACTCAATTGATTGAAACACTTTCAATAGAGTCGCCCACCTCCAATTTATGCACCACATCCATCCCTTCCAAAACTTTTGCAAAAATACTATAATTGGCGTCAAGATGCAAAGTGGGCACATGGGTAATGAACCATTGACTACATTCTGTGCTATTACCCGCCGCAGCCATACCCACATACCCCTCAGTATCGTAGTGCAAGGGGGTCAATTCTGATGAAATGGTGTAGTCCAACGAGCCATAACCATCGCCCCGAGGGCAACCTGTTTGCACAACGTGGTTGGGTACAACACGGTGAAATATTTTACCATTAAAAAAACCTGAACGAGATAAGGAAATGAAATTGGCAACCGATATAGGCGCATTGCGTGTTAAAAGCCTTAATTTAATATCCCCTTTTGTTGTTTTAACGAGTACATTTGAAAAAGTATTTAAGCCCGTTACAATGCCCCATTCCACAACCCGTTGATTGGGCGATTTTTTCTTAATAATAGCTGTTGAGTCCGCTATGAAGTTAATGGTTTCTCGAAGAGCATCATAAGTCTCTAATTCTTGAGGCAATTTCAAATTTTGCATCGTTTGATATAAAACAGAAATACTATCTTTCATCATTACTTTATTCAACTCTGCTTCTGGTTTGCGCAAAGTTTCAGCAGCAACCGCAGCCATACCCGCATCGCCTGTCCGTATCAATTCAAATAAAATGCTTTTCAATTGCCTTTTAATATTGATAGTATTACCTTGAAAAGTGCGGTAAAAATCGGGTAAAGTTAGGATTTTAGCTATCCCTTCTGTGGCTGCCGTGCGGACGACAGGTGCGTTATCTGCTCTTAAAGCCTCTTCCCTTAAAAAGCCGAAGTTCCAACCGTTCTCAGCTATCCCCCTCAGTATTCTCGCTTTTTCATAAGGATTTTGGGTGTTTTTATATAGATTTTGCATAGCAACATTGAGAGAGTCGCGTTGACGAGGATAAAAACGCAGCCATTTTAAAGCCGCTCCCATCATCACTTGACGCGTTGAAATAGCAAACGCCGCATTTTCTGACATAGATTTATACATTAAAGCATCTCTTTCACTGCCTTTTTTTACAAAAAAATCGGCGGCTGTATTAGCGACATGAATATTTCTATCTTTCAAAGCCATCAAAACGATGGGTTGCACTTTGGCATAGTCAAAATCGGTAAGAGCACTGATAAGATTGATTTTCACTCGATATTCTGTTTCTTGACGGTAAAGGGATTCGATGGTGGGTAAAACAAAGACAGGGTTATAGGCTTTTCCTAAAGATTTCACCAAAGCCATTTTAATATCATTGTCTTTTTCAGTAAAAGCAATTTTGCCTACTGTATTGGTAACAGTGGTATCAAATTTAGTTTTTAGGCGCACAAAATAATTGGCTGCCACAAGGCGAACGCTATTGGGTAAGCGGGTATTTTCAACTAAACTCAGCATCTTTTTGATGCTTTCAGTATTAAAAGTATCGCGTAAGCCAAAGCGATAAATGCCATAAACCTGCCCTTCAAGTAGAGCTGTATCTGTTATTTTGAACGTTGAAATAGCGCAAAGGTCTTTTAAACGAGCTGAAGTGCCACATTTGCCAACGGCTTCGAGTAGGGTTGCGTTAAATTGGGCATACATGCCCGTCGTATCTTTGTTTTGATAAGCTTTTAATAAAAGATTTTCAGCCCGCCCATCGCCTATTTGCCCCAAAGCATGGGCTGCGGCTATGCGTACATCCGTAAAGGGGTCTGTCAATAAATGAGCCAAGGAGTCTATGCCTTTTTTATCTTTCAAAGAAGCAAAAGCCATAGCCGTGATATAGCGAACGGTCGGATTGTCGTGCCGTAAAAAAATTAGAAGGCTATCCGCCGACTGCCTTTCTTGGAGGTTATAAATCGTTTGAATTTGTTTGTCGTTGAAATCAATGGCGATGCCACTGTACGCCTCTTTGCCATAATCGGGTGGCACGCAAGCATTGAAAACCAATGCAAGCAAACAAAATAGGGTGAAAATAAATTTATAAGCCATTTCAAAGTCTTGATTTTCCAATGAATTGCCTTTGGAACATCGTTTAAGTTTGTTTTTAAATAAATTGTGCTGTTATGAAATCAAGACAAATGTAGAAATTACATTTTATACTGAGGGGTCAAATATAAAATACTTTCTTATAAAATAAAAAAAAATGAAGTTGAGTAAATTGCAGATTTACGACATCTTAAAGATTTCGCAAATCTCCGTTCTCTTTGAAAAATTACGCTTCAATCCAAACCACTTTATCTGCAATTGGTTTGCGTTTGCCTTCGGGCAAAAGCATATCCGTATAACCCATATAGAAAAAGCCCAAACATTTTTCATCTTCTGCCAAGTCTAAAAATTTACCCATCCGTGTTATAGCCCCTGGCGAACTCCAATAGGAGCCAATGCCCATCGCCGTACACGTAAGCCACATATTTTGAACCGCCATAGAAACGGCAGCCACTTCCTCCCATTCGGGTAATTCTTCATGGCGTTTCAAACAGATGGCTATTACACAGGCTGAACGCAAGGGATTTTCAGCCATTTTCTTTAATTTCATAGCACTCTGTAGGTCAATGGGCGTATGCGTTTTATAATCTTGGACTAAAAAATCAGCTAAGCGTGGTAAAATACCCCCCCTCAGTATTTTGAACCGCCACGGCTCGGTGAGCTTGTGCGTGGGCGCCCAATTCGCATTTTCAAGTATTTGTATTATCGCTTCCTTTGAAATTTCTTTTTTGTTGAAAACAGGAGGAAAAACCGAACGGCGTTTTCGGATTAGATTATTGAGTTCTGTAAGTGTCATCATAAATTAGTATCGTTGCAAATTTGTGCGCAACGGTTGAGCGATAAAAATCTTCACAGCAACGTTACGACATTTTAAGATTATAATAAAAAAAAGATATAAAATATCATTCAGAGTTTTCAGAAAAATTTGAAAGTTTGGAAATTTATCCTTAACTTTGTTTCATAAAATCAAAAACACATGGAAACAAAATATTCATTGCTAAGAGCAGATTATTGGGTACAAACAGTACTCGGTGTCATTATCATAACGTGTTTCATATCTGTTATGGGTATCTTTTTTGGTTTGTTATTGACACTTCTAATTGGCGGTTGGCAAGTTTTAAGTGCCTTGATTTTCAACTTCGGTTATAAAGAACACAATCGTCGCAATTATCTTATTTGTACTGCTATTTATTTGACTATTTTATATGCCGTTAATCAATATCCTTTTCATACCGATTGGGGCATTGAATTTTGGTTACTTGCTATTTTTGCCGCAACATTAGGCATCTGGTATTACACTATTACCCGCCGTGATTTTAAAAATTTTGACAAACATGCTTACATTGATGAAAGAAATGACAATATTTTGGACGCCTAAAATAGAAAAATCATGAGAACCGCTATCAAATTTCGTTTATTCTATATCCTGCAAGACATTGCTATCAAATTTCTCATTTTTAGAGAGAAGGTAAAACGATTTATGAATCCCCGTCCTCGCTCTTTTTGGGATTTATAATTAATATCTTATTTTTTGCCCGGTCCATATACCACACGACCTGGCTTTGCATTTGTGTGTTCGCCATTTTTTAAGACAGCGACCCCATTCACAAACACGTGTTTCATACCCGTTGCATATTGGTGTGGCTTTTCAAAGGTCGCGTGGTCTTGAATACTGAGGAGGTCAAAAACGACTATATCTGCATAATTGCCCACTTTTAAAGCACCTCTTTTCTTAATTTTCAAATGCGAAGCAGGTAAAGCTGTCAGTTTATAAATAGCTTCTTGAAGGGAAATAACTTTTTCGTCTCGGACATATTTGCCTAAAAGCCGTGCAAAATTGCCATAAGACCGTGGATGTGGTGAGGATTTTAGAAAAATGCCTTCGGGAGCTTGACTACCTGCATCAGAGCCAAAACTCATATATGGCAGTTTGATTTGCCTTTTTACGTTGTCTTCACTCATTAAAAAATATATAACGTCCACACGGCTCCCATCTTTTATAACAAGGTCAATAATGGTTTCTGCGGGTGATTTGTTGTATATTTTAGCAGCTTCTTCCACAGTTTTACCAATCAAATAGCGCAGGCTATCGCTTTTAAAACCGACTAAAAGCATGCCTTTAGCCGTTGCACCCATGAAAAGATTTTCCCATTTATCGGTGGGTGTGGTCATGTCTTTTATTGTTTGTTGACGTATTTTAGGGTCTTTCAAGCGTTTCACCCATTCTTTATAACCGCCTTCTTGCACGGCAGGAGGCATAGAGGCATCCAAACCCGTTGAGCCAGCAATATAGGTGTACATATCCGTTGAAATATGCAATCCCGCTTTATTAGCAGAGTCAATTTTAGCAATAACAGCTTCTATTTTACCCCAATTTTGTTTGCCAGCGGCTTTGAGGTGATAGATTTCAGCCCGAATTTTAGCATCATTCGCAATGTGTATTAATTCGTCAACAGCTTCTGTAAAACGATTGCCTTCGCTGCGGAGGTGACTGATATACATGCCGTCGTATTGAGCCGCAACTTTGCATAGTTCAATTAATTCATCCGTTTTAGCATAAAAACCTGGAGCATATATCAACGAAGAGCCGATACCCATTGCCCCTTCCTCCATCGCTTGGCGCACAAGTGCTTTCATTTTTTCCAATTCTTGGGCATTGGGCGCAACATTTTTTGAGCCTAAAATATTTTCACGCACTGTAGCCGCTCCTACAAACGATGCTACATTGCATGAAACACCTCTTTTGGTTAGCCAATTGAGGTAATCGCCCAGCGTTGTCCAATCCATTTTATATTTCAAATCGCCCATATTAGCTTCATAATCCAAGCGCATAGAGTCATTAATAGGACCCATCGAAGAACCTTCGCCCATGACTTCGAGGGTTACGCCTTGTTTAATTTCTCCCATCGAGCGTCCGTCTGCAATCAAGGTTTCGGTTGACCAT
>JAYUQN010000129.1:0-5692 GCA_043756725.1 Saprospiraceae bacterium | reverse complement strand
TACAATAAGTAAAGAAAGTGGCGTTTTTCGATTTAGTGAAAATGCCAAAAACGGGGGGAACTTTTTTTACCCGTTTGTACAGCCTATATTAAGGATTTATAAAATCTTTTAAAATTTAGGTCAAAATACTGAGGGGCATCCAAATCCCTAATATCTTTCAACATCCTTAATATCCTAATTCAAGTTAATTTTCAACCCCAAAATTCGCAAATTTGGTACGAATTTAGCCTATTCTCAGTATGGTCAGCACAAAAAATCTTATAATAACTCTTTTAACCATTTAAAATCAAAACTCATGTATTCTATCAAAAAAATGATACTTCTCTGTGTCATTGCGCTTAGTTACGTTCAAATTGGTTTCTCTCAAATTTTCGCAGCAGATGAAATCATCATCGCTCCTTCATTATCCATCGGCGTAGAAGGACGCAAATCAACAGCCAAAGAAGGCGAACGTCTTGTTTTAAAAGCCAAAGGTGGCGACGACCAATCCATCATGCAATGGCAAGTCAGTACAGACAATAAAAGCTGGCAAAACATCCCGAAAGCCAATGGCAATATCTATGAAACTTTTCCTTTGACCCATAACTGCTATTTTCGAATCGTCTCACGCCCTATCGATGTGACGGCGAATACGATAAAAGTGGAAACCACGTCTAATATTCAAATGATTGGTATTGAAAGCAATGTGGCTTCTTCGAAAAGATAGTCAATTGTTGTATTGTTGTATTGTTGGCGTTTCACCCAACAATATAACAATACAACAATACATCATTTAGATGGGCGATTAATAGGATTTTGGCGCGTAGCCTTCTTATTAATTTTTATTGTTTTAGCCATCGGGCATGAATTTTTTTAGATTCTTCAAGGTCTATCATATTCTCTTCATAGTAAGTTTCTTCCAACGAAATCATTAATTCAGCCTCTTGTTCAGGTGAGAGGGCATAAGGCAGGTCATCAATATCTATATTAGCTATTGATATATCTTGTTTTAGATTTTCAATAAAAAAAATCAATTGTTTTCTCTTAGCTTTTCCTATCAAACTCAAAAGCATACCTTTGATTTCATAGTCATTCATCTTTGTTAAATCCCATTCAGCTACTTTCATTGTCCAAATTTTTATTAATTGATGTACAAATTTAACCCTTTTTTTAAATAAAATTTTATCTTTTGTGGTGTAGTCCTCACAATGTTAAAGTCAATTTTTTATTAGAAGCCTGAATAGTCTCCCATTGATACAAGATATATTGCGCTATTTCAAGCACAACATCAGAAGGCAAGTCAGGATTAAATCCCTGCATCACATTTATCAAAATATCTTTTGCACCCCATTCAGGGTTGGTTTTATAGAATTCATAAACTTTCGTTTGAGAATGAGATTTTAGGGCATGGCGAAATTTTTCCTTACGAAAAGAGTTTTTAGTGATGTTATCTATCCTAATTTTTTCCTCTTCTGTCATATATCTGTGAGGTATATGTTCAGGTTTAGATACTTGTAATTGACTGATTTCGTTATCTAAGCTTTTCATTATTTTCAATTTTAAATTCAAAAATATTAATTTTTTCGGCTAATAAGAAATTCATCTACTAATTCAGAAGGCTCGTAATCCTTAAAAATAGGATTTTTTTCTGATAATAATCGCCCTTTTACAATAAAGGCAGGTTCAATTTCACGCCATTTTTGTTGAAAAATGCGATTATAAACCAATTTTCTCTGATAATCTAAAGGTACTATCTGTATGTCTTGATATGGATACATATCACAAAATTGATGAATTGAATTAGCAACCGTTTGTAAAACTTTTCGGAAATCATTATTATCAGAGATAACATTGTCTTCCCAATCATCTCCTTTTACATCACCAAAACCTAAATTCCAAAGATTGTTATCAAAACAATAAAATTCAATAATTTTTTCAATAGAGCCTTTATCTCCTACACTCGTAAAAGTAAATACTACTTTTTTAGGATTATAATTAGCATTTAATTCATAGCCTTCTCGTCTTTTCATAGTCGGTTTGGTTTTAATTTTTCATTACACAAAAATACATATTTTTTCGGAATTATCTACTTTGTGGTACAAGCGCACATTTAGGAAATTTTAAAAATTTCCTAAATGTTGATAATCAATAAGTTATAACTTCTTGTACCGCAAAGTAGATGATTCCGTTTTTTTTAAAATATATGGTAAAAATAGATATAAATATTTCAAAGAAATTACTATATTGTTCCTTATTAAAAAACCATTTTAAACAAAAATAAAAATGAAAAAATACATTGACAATCGAGACCAAATTCAAAAAGGCGACATTATCCTTTTTCGGGGCAATGCCTTTATTTCTCGCGGAATTAGGTGGCTTGACAATGCCCCGTACAATCATGCAGGGCTTGTGTTTGAAGCTTGCGGACGTAAATTGGTTTTGGAAAGCACAGGGCATGGTGTGAATCCACGATTTTTGTCTGTCGTGATGCAAAAAGAAAAATACACCGATTTTTGCATAATTCGCCCTACAGCGTGGACAGGAGAGCAAGTTTCAGCCGCTTTAGAATCTGTTTTAGACTGCTCCGAGGAAGTCATTAAATATGACCATAAACTGATTCTTCAAATTGCCATTCAACGGCTTATAAAACGCAATGTCCGATTAGATTCACAACGTTGTGATATTTGCTCTGAGTTTACCCGTCGCTACACCCGTTTTTTGAGCAATCCCGTAGCCGAAAATTTTGAAATGCCTCGACTCCCGAATGAATTTATTACGCCTTGGGATTTCGTTTTATACGCCTCACCCAATTTTGAGATCTTGTTCGATGATTATAAAACGCCCGAAATGGACTATAGAGTACGGGGCATGGCGCCATCATGATGCTGTTAAACAGTAAATACGAAAAAATAGCGTAACCTAATAATTTTGGCTCTTTGACAACTTTCCGCTAAGATTGTCAAAGAGCCATCATTTTACTTCTTTTTACCTACTAAATAGTAAATAACGCCTACAACTAAGGAGACCAAAAAACCTCGCCAAGCCCACTTAACCACATTTTTGCCAAAAAGCAAAGCTATAAGTACACCCAGAAGGCTTAGAAGAAAACCCAATAAAAAGCCGCCAAGATTGAAACTTGAGTCTGTATCATTGGCTCTTTTAATGAAATCGGCTTTTGTGACGCTGTTGGATTGACTCAACAAATCACTTTTGACGAAACGAAAAACAATTTTTTCTCGCAAAGAGAGCTTTCTGCCCATCATTTTTTGATAGTCTTTAACGCTGAAGTTTTCTAATTGAATTTCAGTTGTTACAGTGTTGTTTGGCACATTGTCCACACGTACAATGGCAAGTAGGGGAGTGACCATCAACAGTAAGAGGGTCAACAGCGTAGCTGTAGTAATAAAAATTTTCATTGTAAAAAGGTTTTTTGTAAGCCCAATATTGGGTTTTTGATTGTTAAAAAAATGTGATTTTGAGAGTATTGTTTTCATGGGATGGCAATTAATAAAAGGAAACGAGTATAAAATGTTTTCATTTTAGATTTGGTTACACTGTTTTCAAGAAGCCAAATATAGGTTTATTTTTAAAATTACTTGCTAAGGAACGATGAAATAGTAAAGTATCAAATTTTCCCCGCAAAATCCCTTTGAAATTTGATACTTTATTATTTAATCATTCCTAATTGACAATAAAGAAATTAAAAATAGTTATAAAATATGTTGCTGTAATTTTTCGTGGGCAATTGTAGAGACGTTGCAGTGCAACGTCTCTACGTGGTTCAATTTAACAAGGTTATTGAAAAAAATGCCCTATTGCACACAAAAAATTACAGCAACTAAAATATTTCTTATATTTACACAGACTAAACGATATTTTTTTTGACCTTAAATCTACCATCAATGAAAAACATTTTAAAAAAAACGCCCAATTTACGAGCAAAGTCAAAGTCAAACACTTTTATGGCTTTTGATAAAAACAAAGTGGTCGTATGGGTTGATAACAACCAAAAAAAACCAAAATTAAGCATCGGACAAAAAGTAATAAGGCTTAGCATAAAATACCCATCAGGGTCAATAGCCATTCTTTTTTGGAACGGTAAAAACTATGATTTTGCCCGAATAAACGAGAATTACTTAAGCAATAAACCTGTCTCTGAAAATCATTTACAGAATTTTGTCAAGGATGTCTCGCACGTTTATAGTCGGGTCGCTTCTTCCAAAGGCGATAATGCTTATTTGGATTCAATTATTGAAACCGTAAATCCTGCAAATATTAAATGGCTTGAAACGGCTACCAATGAAGACATTTTGACGTTAGCCAATACATTTAAAGATAAATTTAACGTGAATTTGAACGACAAAGTAACAACTTTAGCTACTTATACCGATACCCTATTCCAAATTTTTAACCCTCAAAGCAATGGAAAAACCTATAAAGAAACAACGCTTTTCTTACCTTTATCGGAAGATTGGTTTAATTCCAGTGCCTTGCTTAAAGAATACTATCAAAAAGTATGGATTTCAAATGGCGAATTAAATAGGTTTATTGGTGGCTCTGGCGAAGGTGTCTATGTTGATAGTCAGTTAGTTGAAATCAAATCAGCATTACTAAAATTAAAAGACTTTGTAAGCGAAACAGCCGTTAGTAATACGTCAGAAGGACTTTGGTTAGCGTCACTCACTGCCGAAAACTTATCTACTATCTCACGCATGATATTTATTAGCACGAATACTTGGCATTATGACTATACTCAAAAATATGCCGAAGGGATTGCTTTGGTGAATACTGTCGGTATTATACAAGTTCCGCCTCTTTTGACAGTTCTAATACATGAAATGAATGTTAATAGATTTTCAATGCCTTTTTTCCCACGTGATACGCATATACCCGACTACGATACAGAAGATATATGGACAAAACCTCAAAATAAGGCTGAATTTCGACAAAAGGTATTGACGGATATTGAGTCTATAGATAAGTTATATCAGTCCTCCTGTTTTATCAATGCTTTAATTTTGTCTTTAATTTTATCGCTAAAATGAAAAAAGGGACCATTTAACAGAGTAATGGGTTTTGATTTGTCCAATGAAAAGCGTATTGTTTTTACTTTTTTTGGTAATGTACAAGAGTAAGTGGGTTGAATTTGTTTAAAAATTCAAGTGCTAATAATAGTCTTTTTTTGAAACTTTTACTTTAAAAGCCCCTTTAAGATGTCGGTAATAAGGTTTGAAAGCCGTGAAATCTAAGTACCCCCTCAGTGTATCGCCAATAATATTGGTTTCTTTTTGAAGTATTAAAGACTCTTTTTCAAAATCATAATAGATGTTGCCGACTGCTGGGTAGCCCGCTTTGTAAGTCGTAAAAAAATAGCCGCCCTTGATTTTAACAATCAAATTGTTAGAAGAAGAAGGGGTTTCATCTTCAAATAGTAAGAGTATAGATTCGCCCACTAAATAGGCTTTACCATATCGAATCTTGTCGTAGTCCTCTTTGCCGTTCAAATAACTTTCATCTTCTTGTGTTGCATAAATAATATTAGCCGTATGATGCTGATGTGAAGTATCAAATAATCCAGGTAAGGAAGAAGCAAAAGTACCATCCATCCCTTTTAGCATATAACTTTCATAAGACCATTTATCTATTAAAAAGAAAGAGTCTTTCAATAAAGGGTCATAAACGACTTTATTAAAGGGGTGTTTTTCTGGTTTTT
>JAYUQN010000128.1:0-2203 GCA_043756725.1 Saprospiraceae bacterium | reverse complement strand
TCAAATAACGATTCAAACGATTTTTTTAAAGACTATGTCATAGGGCATCCCGCAGGTCTTTTTGTTTTATTTTTCACTGAAATGTGGGAACGTTTTTCCTTTTATGGCATGCGTTCCTTATTGGTTTTATTTTTCATGGCGCCTTTAGTTAAAGGGGGATGGGGTTGGGAACAAGGCACAGCGTCTTCTTTATTTGGCACTTATGTCGGCTTAGTCTATCTTTCAACCATGTTGGGCGGCTATTTTGCGGATAAAATCATTGGTTTTCGTTGGGCGGTGGTCGTAGGCGCTTCATTGATGACAATGGGGCATTTTTCGATGGCTTTTGAAAGCACGGTGTCTATTTATTTGGGTTTAATCTTAATGGTTTTCGGCAATGGCTTTTTCAAACCCAATATGACATCCATCATTTCAGAAATGTATAAAAACCATCCTGAAAAAAAAGATGGTGCTTATACTATTTTTTATATGGGCGTCAATTCGGGTGCTTTTTTTGGCATTTTATTGTGCGGCTATTTGGGTGAAAAAGTGGGTTGGGGTTATGGTTTTGGACTGGCAGGCATATTTATGTTTTTAGGAACGCTTCAATTTTGGCTGTCTCAAAATATTTTTGGCACTATTGGGTTAAAACCCGTAAAAAAAGAGGTTGCCTTAGACATCAACGATACAGATAAAAGAGTGCCGTTTACAACTTGGCAATTGGCTATGATTGCGATAAGTGCCCTTTTAGGCATGATGTGGTTGATAAATGTACCGGCTACAAAAATTACAAAAGGCGCGTTTAATCTTTTCGATTTTCAATTAGGAGGTATGGCTGGCAATACCGTTGCTATCATTTCAGCCTTACTTATGTTTCTTATTTTAACAGGATATAGATTAACGCAATATTCTAAAACGACGAGAGAGAAGTTAATGGCTGTTTTGTTTTTTGCCATAATTTCTGCCGTTTTTTGGTCAATTTTTGAACAATCCCCCAACAGTTTAACGGTTTTTGCTCAAAAATATACCAATCGCGTCTTAACAGGGGACGCCAGTTTATTCTTCCTTATTTTTAATTCTCTCTTGACATTAGTACCCTTAATCATTATTAATTGGGTGATGTTCAAATTATTTAAAAATACCTTTAAAAAATATACACTGGCGAGTCTTATTTTGAGTTTCAGTTTTGTCATCATTTGGGCAATCGCTTTATGGATGTTAGCAAAAGATTATTACACGGCTGGTTTTTTATCTCTATCAGATAGTACCCTGTCGTTTTTGAAAATAGAAAAAGTCATAACACCGCTAACTGAAATACCTGCTACATGGTTTTCTACATTTAACTCTTTATTTATTATTACATTGGCTCCTTTGTTCTCTAAAATATGGGAAAGTAAGTATAATCCAACTGCTAATATTAAATATGGTTTGGGCATGATTCTCTTAGGCTTAGGTATGGTTGCCGTAGCTTTTGGTTCAAATGGCATAGCTCCCGGCGCAGAATCGGCATCGGTCAGCATGATTTGGCTTATTTTAGTCTATCTTTTTCACACAATGGGTGAGTTGTGCATATCGCCAGTGGGTTTATCCTACGTGAGCAAATTAGTACCCGCCCGCATGATAGCCTTTATGTTTGGCGTCTGGTATTTGGCAATTGCTATCGGTATGAAAAGCGCAGGTATGTTTGGTGAAAGTGTTGAAAAGATTGCCGACGAAAAAGGCATCAGTTATTTTTTCTGGATGCTGGCGATCGTTTCTTTTGCCTTAGCCGCCTTCTCTATTTTGATGCAACCTGTTATTAAAAAATTAATGCACGGCGTGAGGTAAGTGAAAAGTGAAAAACGGACAGAATTATAGACTGTGTACTTTTCACTTTTCACTAAAAAATACTGAGGGGGGTAATTTTGAGTAAAAAAAAGCTCAAAATTTCCCCCTTTTCTCTTTTAGATTGTAGGATAAAAACTAATTTTGAGCCGTGAAACATGCAACTCTTTTTTTTTTAACACAAAGACACAAAGAATTACAAAGTTAGATGTTGACGAAATATTTTATTCATCTAATGTCAACATCTAACTTTGTGATTCTTTGTATCTTTGTGTTTTAAAAAAAGAGAGCTATATTTTCGTATTAATCTCCTAATCAAACAATTTTTATGAAATTTCCTGCAAATTTGAAATACACCAAAGAACATGAATGGGTTCGTGTAGAAGGTGATGAAGCCTAC
>JAYUQN010000127.1:0-5696 GCA_043756725.1 Saprospiraceae bacterium | reverse complement strand
CATCTAATTGTGCTTGCTTTGAGACAGTTTTGCCTTTCGTTTTGATAATCTTAGTCGGTTGCGATTTTTTCATAGTAATTGTTTAAGTTTTAAAAGGGTAAGGTCGTGCAGATTTACTAAATTTTTAAAATTTAGCAAATCTTTTACGTATATTTTACACAAACCCAATCGGTCGAAACCTACGGACTGAAGTCCGTGGTACGTTAGCGTATCAAAACAAACCCCGCCCAATAAAAAGGAGAATATCGCTCTTTCATACTCTGTTGCGCTTTGGCAAAAGCCGATTGGATGCTTGCGCCATTGAGCAAATTACTGTAAAATTTTTCCATCAATTCTGCCGTTTGCTTGTCGGGTACTTGCCAAAGGCTCATTAAAATATAGTCCACACCTGCCATTTTGAAAGCCCTTTGCAAACCATAGACGCCCTCCGTGCCTTGTATGTCACCCAAACCCGTTTCACAAGCAGACATGACCACCAAATGGGTTTGGCTCAAATCCATATTTGAAATTTCATAAGCTGTCAAAATACCGTCTTCTTTGCCCTCTTGTGGTTTACCGCCGAGCCAAACTGTATTAGCACCCGCCATAATAAGTCCTGAGCGAATCAAAGGATTATTAGCCGTTTGAAAAGCAGATTGTGTTTGGGCACTGTCTTTTATATTTTGAAAGAAAAAACCATGTGTTGAAATATGCAAAATAGGGCTTGATTTACCCCCCTCAGTATTTTGCGCTTTAAAACCATCTTCCGAAGCTGAAAGTCCTTCTTTTAGGTCAAAAGGCATATTTTTTTTCATAAAAAGCGTTGAAATGCGGTCAATTTCTCGCTTTGTGCCTTCCAAATAACGCCATGCTGCATTGGTATTACCGCTGTCAATTTTAGGTTTTTCACCCTTCAAATCATCATATTGGATGCCGCCATAGAGTGAAATAAGCGGCGTGTTAGAGGTTTGTTTTAAATGGTTTTCATCTACGTTTAAGTCTATCAATTCACGGGTGCTGCTGAGGGCATAGAGGTCATAATTGTCGGACAGTAAATCAGTTTCATTGATAGATAAGGCAGCAAAAGCAACGCGATGGAGCAAGCCCGAAGGCGTATAATAAATGGTTTGAAGCGGTTGCCCTTTCTCAGTCGCTTTGTCTAAATAGGCTTGAAGGGGTTTCCAAATCAAATTATAGAGTGCCACGCTCCCCTCCGTATCGTTGCGCACTTGCAAGCGTTTGGGGCGTTGTCGCTTGGCTTGATTCGGCTTTTTAGGTATATCTTTTTCAACGCTACTGCCCCGTGTCATAGCCCGTTGTAGAGCGTTGCTGTTTTGCGTATTTTTCATAAAATTGCGCAATTCATGTTCTGTGCAGAGATACACAAATTCGGGATAGGACTTATCAGGGCGCACAATTAAAGCACCGTAAAGGACTGTATCTGTTTCACCTTGATGGCTGAAATATTTGAAATGGACAAACTCAATGGCGCAAGCGTCGGCTGCAAGTTTTGATTTTACATCTTCAAAATGGGTTATTTTGCGTTTCAGCCGCTGCATTTCAGGCATTAAAGTAATCAGTTTTTCTTCAATAACGGCTAATTGATTGTTCAAACTGTCAATATGGTTTTGAGCATTTTTATGCGTATAGGCATTTGAAATAATCCCTTTTAAGTTTGTCCATTCTTTGAAAAATTTTGCGTTTTGATTTTCACCACCCTCTCCATAGGAGTCCCTTCGGACAGTATTTTGAGCTTTATTGGCTAATTGTCTGAACAATTGAGTGCTGCCGAGCACCACGCCTTTTATGGCTAATTCTGCTTCATAAGCATATTTCAACAGCGTTGCGTCCGTGTTGGCACTGTTTTTTATTTGTGAAAACAATAAGGGTTCGTAGTTTTTGATGAATTTATTGACAAATAATTCCTTGCTGAATTCATCTAAAATATCCAAATTATAGACCACGTGGTTGTTCATGCTTCCCGCCAATTCTTTTAAAAGAACTGTACTTTTATCTGACTGATTTTGACTGTTGTATAGGGGTATCAACCGCTTTAAAACGGTGATATATTTATCTTCAATGGGACTCCAAGCGGTTTTTGCGCTATCCAGAAAAATTTGATAAAGCTCGATAGCTTTGCCTGTTTCACCTGTTTTTTGATAAATTCGCGCCAATACGCCCAAAGAATTGAAATAATGCCACGATTTTTTGCCCGGTTTTATAGCTGTTTTTTCTACAGATTCTAAAGCCAAAGGCAGAGCTTCGTCAATTCTTGAAAGATAGTTGTAGGTATCCGCTAAAATAGCGACATAAAAATGGTAATTATCCGACTGCGCTTTTCGGGTTTCTTCAATACGCACAGCTTCTAAGGCAAAGTCTAAGGCTTTGTCATATTCTTTGGCATCATTGTAAAAACTTGCTAAATTGTTGGCAAAATAGGCGTATTCAATACTGTTTTTCCCGATGGTTAGGGCAACAATGTCTAAGGCTTGGCGGGTATAATCTATGGCTTTTTCAGAAAATTGAATATCGGAATAGATAAGTGCCAAGTTATTTAAGCGATAAATGTAATTTCTATCTGTTTTTGGCGTATTCTGCAACACGTCATGCGACATTTGCAAGGCTTCTTTAAACCGCCCTTTGCGTTTATAGAGCATAGACAAATTCGCTAATCTGTTGACATTTTTGGGCGTAATAACCAGTGCTCGTTCTGTCATATCAATGGCTTCATCAATTTTACCGATGGTTTCGTAGATGGTTGCCAGATTATTGAGGCTCGCGCTGTATTCTCTGGCATGCGTTTTTTGCAATTTCGACAATACTCTTTGAGCTTCTAAATAGGCTTTTTCAGCCTTGTCCAATAGGTTGATAGACTTGTATGAAATGCCCATTAAATTCAAGATTTGCCCATAAGCCGCACTGTCTTTATAGGTCGAATTTTGTAAAATCGGGAGATAATCCGCTAATGCCGCAATGCCCTCTTCATATTTTTTTCTGTAAAACTGTATTTCACCCAGTTGCAAAAGGTTATTGACGTAATTTCTATGCGTTTTACCATACGTCGTTTCTGCCGTTTTTAGATTACTTAATGAAAGGGGATAAGCTTCTTCATAGCGTTTTTGCGCCATCAAACTGTCTGTTGTGAAACGGTAGAGGCTATCCCATGTGCTTGTTTGGGCGGTGAGGGAGATTTTTAGGCTGAAAAATAAGAGAAACAGCCCGAGTTTGGTTGTGTAGTTAAATTTCATAATCTTACTTGAATAAAAAGAAATGAAACATCCTAAAAGATAACAAATTTAGGGTTGCTGTAATTTTTTGTGGGCAAGTGGGCATTTTTTTTACAATAACCTTGTTAAAATGAACCACGTAGAGACGTTGCAGTGCAACGTCTCTACAATTGTACACGAAAAATTACAGCAACAACGAATTTGTATAATTCTACTTTGGCACTCTAAAAAAGCCCACGCAACCCCCTGCCCCTCTCCGTAGGAGTCCCTATGGGAGAAGGGGAGTACATTGCAAAGTAGTTGCAAAAAGTGCGTTTTCCAGAATTATTTTTATGAAAAAAAGTTGTTGCTGTAATTTTTTGTGTGCAATAGGGTGTTTTGTTCCAAAAATCTTGTTAAAATTAATCCCGTAGAGATGTTGCAGTGCAACGTCTCTACAATTGCACACGAAAAATTACAGCAACAATATTTTTGCCCTGTAGTAAACTTGTTCAGATATTATTTATAAATAAAGCATATTTTAATTTCAAAAAATTATATCAATGAATTTCAAACAAGTTATAGAAACAGAAAAACAATTTGCAAAAACAGGTGCTGATGGCACATTCACCTTATCCGAACCGCAAATCATACCTTTAGCGAAAGAGTCGAATTTAGCCTTGCGCCTCACAAAATGCACAAGAGTAAAAGAAAAAAATCCTTATTTTTTTAAAGAGCAATTTGACAAAAAGCAAATCGTTTTGCATTTTACAACAGGACATTTGAAAGGCGATATCCTATCTTTGACGGGTGAAGACAGTGACCCTAAACGCCGTTATGTGTCTGTGCCTTATGTCATTGGACGCAATGGCACGATTTACCGTTTGTTCAGCTCTGAGTTTTGGGCATATCATATAGGGGCAAATCCAGTGGGCCCTAATAAAGAATTGAGTCGCACCCGCATTGCGATTGAGCTTTCTAATTATGGTTCTTTGACACTCGCACCCGATAAAAAAAGTTTATTGACTTACTATAATACACCTACCCGAAAGGACATTTATTGCAATTTAGAAGATAAACAAGAGTACATCAAATTGAAAAAACCTTTTAGAGGATATACCTATTATACGGCTTTTACAGAGGCACAATATGACAGCCTTATCGTTTTGTTGCGTTATTTGACAACGGCTTGGGGCATCAAAAGAGCTTTTTTGTCAGAAGCGTTGCGCTTTGAAACGACCGAAAAAGCCTTAGACTTTGATGGCATCGTGTCGCATATAAATTACAGAAAAGACAAATACGATATTGGAACTGCTTTTAATTGGAAGAAAGTAATGGATGGGGTATTAGCTATAAAATATGAGTCGAAGCAGCATAAAAATTTGGTGAAAAAAGGTCTTGAATCGAGGTCGAGACCTTTGATTGAAAGAGATTTGGATGATCCATCTTGGTATGATAATAACCCTATTCTCTCTGATTCTATACCTGAGCCTATTGTTTAAGGAACATGAAAATAAGAAAGTATCATTTTCAAAATTGTATTTCAACGCTTTCTTAATTCATCATTTATAATTCATCATTTCCTAAGGGGTTTTACTTTCGTTCTTATGGTCATACCAATGACTGATTGTTTGAACAATGGATTTAAGGCTTTCTGTGTTCAATTCTTCAATGTCTTGTTCGGGTTTTTCTAATTTTAAATCGCCTTTTTCCAAAGGTTTTTTTATCCAATTATAAAAACCCACATCTTTATGTGTGTCGAAAAAGACATGCAATACAGGGAAATTGATATGCGTGTAGGGCTTAGCCGCTACTTTTTTATCCAGATTACCATTTTGAAACGCTTTTATGCTCACCCCAAATAAGCGACCCGTTTGGCGTTTGCGGCTGTCGCCAATATCTATCAAATAATCAAAAAAGGGGCTGTCTTCTCCTGTTTCTTTTATAATGAGGTTGTTAAGCCTTGAAAAATAGACGTAGCCTAAGGTATCAGCCCGCCATTTTTCAAAATCTTGCTCTTTTGCCTTGTTCATATTTTATTTAAATTTTGATGTGAAAGTATAAATAGAACTATTAGTATCCCAAAATTGCTTTACTTCTTTCCACAGTTCGATAACATGAAGTCTATCTATGGGATATTTATGAGATAAACCATTGAGGTTTTTATCTGTATCTATATCATTCGCCGATATGAAGTACCCTTTTTCCTCAACGGCATCTATTCCAAATATGTAAACAGGAACAGGGAACTTGATAAGTTCACTTAATTCTTCTTTGCTCACATGAATTTTAAGTTTATTTTTGCCAACAGTATATCCCTGTGTTGTCGTTTTTATACTCGCAAAGAAAAACCCTTTTTTATTTGAATAGTTAAGTAAATCAACATAAAAATCAACTGTTGGGTATTTGTCGCCTAAAAAAATAGGCTTAAATAATGACCCATAAGAGTCAAAATAACGACTTAAAAGCATCCCAAAAATGCTTTCGCCTCTTGAACCAATGTCATTGCTC
>JAYUQN010000126.1:0-2204 GCA_043756725.1 Saprospiraceae bacterium | reverse complement strand
TTGCTGAAATAGATGCACCTTTAGACCCTGAGTTTGATAGCATCGAAAAGATTGAAAAAGCGCCTATTCAAATTGAAAATCTTACGAAAATGGAAGGTAATCCTAAACCAGAACAAAAACAGCCTATTTCCGATGCGGAAATTTTTGAAACTCCCGATACACTTGAAGCCTTGATAGAGGATATTAAAAACAATACCCGTTATGTCTTAGAAAATGAGGAAAAAACCAAAGCAAAAACCTCAAACATTCATCAAATTGTGGATGATGTGGTCAATGAAAACGATGTCAAAGCGGATGAAATCGTAGCACTCCAAGAGCCAAAAATTTTAGATAAAATTGAAACGATTTTCAATACAGATACAATTGAAGATGAGACACCAAGTCTCCAAGAAGTGTATGAACCGATAGCGCCACAAGCTCAAATAGAAGAAACCCCTAATACCTTAGTCGCTGATAGGGTTGAGGTTGAACTTAAAACGGAAACGCCTGTAGCTATTTTAGATGAAAAATCGACATTTCTGAACATTGTTAATTCAGGGAACACTGTTCAGCAAGATGCGCTTTCTATTGAAAAAGTAACCCAAGAGCAGAGCAGCGACACGTCAAAAACATCCTTATGGACAAAAGATACTGAGGGGGGTAATAAAGATTTTTTAACTTTGGCAAAAGGGGCTTTAGAGGCGCAAAAATTTCATGAAGGCATTGAGCATCTTGAAACAGTTCTTGAAAATGACCGAACCAATGTGGAAGCTTATATGATGATGGCTTTTGCCGCAGAACAAACGAAAGATTATTTACTCAGTTTAAGCTGTTTGGAAAAAGTGACCTTAGTGCAACCCAATTATCCCAATATTTATTACAAATTGGGCACTTTAATAAATCAACATTTTAAGGGACAAAGGCGCAAAGCCGTACGCTATTTTTCTGATGCGGTAAAATATGACCCAACCAATGCCGATGCTTATTATCAATTGGCAAAATTGGAATTGGAAAATGGTGGTGACTTTGAAATAGTCATTTTACAATTGCAAGAAGCGCTCAAACACAATTCCAATCATGCAGATGCTGCTTTTGAACTCGCCAAAGCCTATTATGAAATTGGGGATAAAGAGCAAGCCGCTTCCCTCTATTCAAGAGCTTGGTCTGTGAATAGTGGTTATAAAACAGCCATAAACGATGCTATTTTCAAGTATGAACCACCCATTCCAGAACCCGAACCGGAACCCGAGCCTGTTATTGCCCCCGTTAATGATAACGGTAAAATTGTGTTAATAACTGGCGCCACTTCTGGTATTGGTCGCGCAACGGCTGAAATTTTTGCACAACATGGCTATCGCCTTATCCTCACAGGCAGACGCACAGAGAAACTCGATGACCTGAAATCGGTTTTAGAACAGCACCATCATAACAAAAACCTGCTGCTAAACTTTGATGTCCGCAATCCCAATGCCGTCAAAGAAGCCATTGAAAACCTCGAAGAAGATTTCAAAAACGTGGATATTTTAATCAATAATGCAGGTTTAGCAAGTGGACTTGCGCCCATACACGAGGGCGATATCAACGATTGGGATGTCATGATTGATACCAATATAAAAGGTTTATTGTATATGACAAGAGCGGTTGCGCCGCACATGGTAGCCCGCAGAAAAGGACATATTATCAATCTTAGCTCTATTGCTGGTAAAGAAATTTATCCCAATGGCAATGTCTATAATGCTTCAAAACATGCTGTGGATGCGCTCACACGCTCCATGCGCGTGGATTTATACAAACACAATATCCGCGTGAGTCAAGTTGCGCCGGGAGCTGTGGAGGAAACGGAATTCGCTCTTGTGCGCTTTCATGGCGATAGTGAAAAAGCAAAAATTTATGAGGATTTCACACCTTTGAAAGCAAGCGATGTAGCTGAAACAATATATTTCATCGCTACTCGGCAAGAGTATGTCAATATTCAAGATGTGGTCATGATGTGTACGCAACAAGCAAGTGCAAACCATTTGGATAGAAGTGGGCGAACGGATAGATGAAAAATGGACAATGGATAATCATTGGTGTTCAAAAGATTTTGTTATAAATATAAAACATTGATTTTTAATAAGTTACAATTTCCATCTCATTCGGTTTAGTAAACAAAGAAAGTGCGGCACTTGCACTACACCGAGAAAAAAACGAACTTTAGGTCGTACATCACAGACCTCGGAATC
>JAYUQN010000125.1:0-2204 GCA_043756725.1 Saprospiraceae bacterium | reverse complement strand
TCAAGAAGTCTTTCAACCACAAATTGCTCGTTTCTGTCCAACCTGAAACGGCAATTTTTTCATTTTTAACATCTGCCCCTAAAATGATTTTTTCAGCGGTATAGGTTTCCACCCATGATAAAAAAGTATCACGGTTTTTCACCGCAATTGTACCGCCCGTTATTTGTTTTGCCCCACAATCAAACGCCGTGTGCAAATCGCTGTCAGATTTCAAGCCGCCCCCAAAATCAATATGCAAATGCGTCTTAGACGCTATGCGTTCAAGGACTTTATAATTGACGATATGCCCTGCTTTTGCCCCGTCCAAATCCACCAAATGCAGGCGTAGCAAACCTGCATCTTCAAACTGTTTGGCAACCTCAAGCGGGTCTTCGTTGTAGATTTTTTTTTGCGCATAATCGCCTTGTGTGAGGCGTACGCATTTGCCGTCTATGATGTCTATGGCGGGTATGATGTACATAAATGGTTGATAATCAATAGTTTAACTTATTGAAGATTTGATTAATAAGGGCAATCAAATCAAGATATTTTTTAATAAATTTTTTTGTTACAGGCGCTCTATCTGCTAAGGCTTCTTTGAATAATTTATTCATCATTTGTTGTTTGGAAAATTATTTTGATGGAAATTTGTAGTTCATAAAAAAAACGTTTAATTTGCTTTAAATTTTAAAATAATGAATAACGAAATAGTTTTTATAATTGAAGAAGATGAAGAAGGTTATTTTATCGCTCGGGCTGTAGGACAGAGCATTCATACAGATGGTGAAACTTTAACCGAACTCAGAAATAACATTAAAGAAGCTGTACTTTGTCATTTTGAAGACGGAGAAGCGCCTAAAACAATTCGTCTTCATTTTGTAAAAGAAGAATTATTAACCGTATGAAAATACCCCGCGACTTAACGGGCGAAATGCTTGTTAAAATACTTTCGAGAAAACTCAATTACGAATTTACCCGTCAAAAAGGTAGTCATATTCGTATTACAACTCAAGAACCAACTGAGTTCCATACCACTATTCCTAATCATTCTCCTATCAAAATTGGCACTCTCTCTAATATTCTAAAAGAGATTGCTCAACACCATCAAATGACAAAAGAGGATTTAGTAGATTTTCTATTTGATTGATTTTCAATGTTTTATATTCAAAAAATTCCGAAGCAAAACCTCGCCAGCTGTACTCGATTTTTCAGGATGAAACTGTGCCGCATGAAAATTATCCTTCCTCAAACAGGCTGAAAAATCTTTGCCATATTCTGCCGTGGCGGTCGTATAATCGCCCATTTCAACATAATAACTGTGGACAAAATAGAACCATGCCTTATTCAGATCCTTCGTTAAAATGCTGTCTTCACTGAGCTTTTTAGTGTCCACTTTCAAACGATTCCACCCAATTTGAGGCACTTTTTGATGCTCAGAAGGGAATTTTAATACCCGTTGCGGTATAACGCCTAAGCACTTTGTGTTGTTTTCTTCTGAAAATTCACACAACAATTGCATGCCCACACAGACGCCTAAAAAAGGTTGTTTCAACCTCGGAATTAATAAATCCAATTTGCGCTCTCGCAGATGCCGCATCGCACTCGATGCTTCGCCTTGCCCGGGAAAAATGACCTTATCGGCTGCCGCAATCGTTTCTGGATTTGAGGTCAATTCAGCATGCACACCCAGCCTTTCAAGGGCAAAAAGGACGGATTGGATATTGCCCGCATTGTAGTCTATAACAGCAATTTTCATTTTAAGCGTTTGATAAAAAATTGGAAGTGCAAACTTAGGACGTTTTGTGGATAAAATACCCCCCCTCAGTATTTTTATTGCTCACAGAGTTTCATAGAGGTCACACAGAGTTTTTTAATACGCCTCTGTGTGACCTCTGTGAAACTCTGTGCGCAACACCTACTTTTCCCGCATGTTCCAAACATACAAATCTTCCACCTTTTTACGTGCCCACGGCGTCCGCCTAAGGAATTTCAAACTTGATGAAATGCTCGGATTGTCTATGAAACAGTTGACTTTTATCTGGTCGCCCAAATATTCCCACCCATAAAAATCCACCAAATGGGTGACAATCATTTCAAGGCTTTTACCTTCTAACGGATTATTAGGATTGTTTTCTGCCATTTTATGTTGCGTATTAAGTGAACTATGGTTTTTTGTCATTTTGTAAGAAACTCTGTGAAACTCTGTCTAACTCTGTGTCAAATCC
>JAYUQN010000124.1:0-2207 GCA_043756725.1 Saprospiraceae bacterium | reverse complement strand
TGACCGACTTGGGCGCAACCCAACGTTGTATCGCGGGGTGCCTCCACCATTGGCGGAGACTGGTCTTCAAATTTGATACTCCCACTGCAAACATTGTTTGTGCAGGGTTCGATGATTTTGTAGGTGTAGGTTTTTTCAATAAGGTCATATACAGTTCCGTTTTTACTGATACCATCTAAATAAATTGAACCAATTCCGTCTTCCAAAATCGTGGTGCCAGAGAGCAATTGAATTTTCATTTCAGTTGACCCTACGTGTGCCCCTGCCAAAATCATTTCTGTTGTCAAGTTTAATTTACACGTATTGTCCAATGAAATATTAAAACTGCCGATGCACCGCAACGTAATATCTTTAATTGAGATAAAATACTCAACCATTTTTGATTCTCCCAAGCCATTCGTTTCTTTAACTGTTAGCTTGTGGTTACTCGTTCCGGGTTGATTGTTCCATCGTATTTTAACTGTATTATTCGTTATCTGCGTGATTGTCCCCCCTGAAATCAATACCCATTCCCATGTTGAACCACTTACAAAAGGCATAGAATAAGTCGTTTCTTCATTAGGACAAACTGTTTTTTTACCTGAAATAACGGGGTCTGGCAATACCCTGTTAATTACCGTCTCTACTTTTAGAGGCGCAAGAAAAAAAGGAACGGCAACCGCATTGATAAGGTCTTTGGGGACGCTATTTTCATTAAGGTCACCGTTTTTTGAACATGGGATTTTATAATTGTCTAAATAATTAAATCCAAAACCTATATAACCTGTCTTTACCTTATTTTTGAAACCATCAACTGCATGAAACGCACTCCCACAAACTTGGGATGGCAGCAAGGCACTTGTTACAAGAACAAAAACCATAGCCAAACGGCGTGATATGCAGTTTAAAATCGGTGTCATCAAATAATGTAAATCGGTTTTATTTCTAATACGTCACAGTTTTTAAACTGTATTTGCTTGTTCTGAAATAAGGCTACTGTCCTTATTTAGAACTAAAAAAATGAATCGTTTTATCGTTTATCGTTTTAACTTATCTGAAATTTTTGTCTTCGTGTTCTGCTTCAACTTTCCATAGAAAACGCTTATATTGCGGTGTTGAAACACAACATTACATGACTAAATGGGCGAATAAAAAATTCGCTTAAACGGGGGGAAAAAGGTTTTTGAAAAGAGTTGCGTTCTCATAGAATGCAACAAAATCTGGTAAGCATCTTTATTATTTGTTCACGTGCTTTTGACCAGTTTTATATCAGTTTCAATGGGCGTTTTTATAATAGAAACAGATTTGAAAGCTTCTGCTATTTTATACCCATTTGTTCTAATTTAAGTTAATAGCTTTGTTTGTTTTATGTTAAAAAAAAAATCCTCATGAGTGCTTTAAACTCTTGATAGACTTAGAGTGTTTTAGCTTCGATTGTGTTGTTTTTTTCTAATTATGATACAAATATAGGGTAAAAAACCTTAGCTCGCCACCCCCTCAGTATAGCAAGTGCTTTGATGCGCCTTAACGTTTTTAAGGTAAAAAAGAGTATATAGTTATTTTTATAAAATGTAAAATGCTGCATCTCATAATTTTATTAGTATAAAAAAATAGTCATTTGATTTTAAATTAAAACTAAAAATATATATGAAAAAGGTTATTTTCTGCATAATTACCGTTTCTACGGTACTATTTTGGGGCTGTAAACAAGCCTCCTCTGATGTTTCAAACGCTATGGATGTGGCTAAAACAGAGGTTGGCAAACCCGTTTTTGTAGCCAGTAATGCTTTCAATCAATATTGGTATGCGGGCAAAGCCGAATTGTGCAGCTATGATTATTTCATCAACCGCTATGATGAGCCACGAACAGGTTATGCCGTGATGATATTTGTTACTGAAGACCTTTCAAAAACCAAACAGGTCAAACTCGACAACCCTAACGAAGCAGGCAATGACCGAGTGCCTGTTTTGAAATTGAACGCCCTTCAACGTTTTCAAACAGGTATTTATGACTATTCTTTAATGAGCAGCATTTTCACGCCTGTTGATATTCAAAACTTCCCGCATTCCTTAAAATTGACCACTACTGTTCAAGATTGGTGTGGTCATGTCTTTTCACAGTTGAATTTGACGGACAAAGGCTATCATATTTCACAATACTCCTATTTTGAAATGGAAGGGGATAAAATATCGGATACTGAGGGGGCAATGTTGGAAGATGAAATTTT
>JAYUQN010000123.1:0-2209 GCA_043756725.1 Saprospiraceae bacterium | reverse complement strand
CACCTACATCAAAACAACAAAAATGGCGAACTAAAACGCCCACAACATTAAACAGAAACGCCTTTGTCTTTTATGAGTTTAATCACCGCAGCTTCAGAACAATTTCTCTATAAATACCTCAACAATGCTTCACCTACGGGGTTTGAAGCATCGGGTCAAAAAATTTGGCTCGATTACATCCGCCCTTATGTGGACGAATGGCATTTGGATAATTATGGTACTGCCTATACCGTTATCAACCCGGGCAAACCTTTTAGGGTTGTCATTGAGGGTCATGCGGACGAAATATCTTGGTTTGTCAATTATATCTCTGACGATGGTTTCATCAACGTTATCCGCAACGGTGGCTCCGACCAAGTTATTGCCCCTTCCAAACGGGTTAATATTCATACAAAAAAAGGCATTGTGAAAGGCGTTTTTGGCTGGCCCGCTATCCACGTTCGGCATGGTAAAGATGCGAATGTCATGCCCGAAGTGTCCAATATTTTCATTGATTGTGGCGCTAAAAACAAGGAGGAAGTGACGGATATGGGCGTTCACGTGGGTTGTGTGATTACGTATGAAGATGAATTGACGGTTTTGAACGATACTTACTATTGCGGCAGAGCTTTAGACAACCGCATTGGTGGCTTTTGCATTGCCGAAGTTGCACGCCTTTTGAAAGAAAACAATATCGAACTGCCCTACTCTCTTTATATTGTCAATGCTGTGCAAGAAGAAGTCGGTTTGCGGGGTGCTGAAATGATAGCGCACGCTATAAAACCACACGTGGCTTTAGTCACAGACGTTTGTCACGATACAGGCACGCCGCTGATGAATTCAAAAACACAAGGCGATATAAAATGTGGCAAAGGACCCAGTTTGACTTATGCCCCTGCTGTGCACAACAAGTTTTTAGAACTCATTATTGATACAGCTGTTGAAAAAACGATTCCCTTTCAACGTCAGGCATCAAGCCGCAGCACAGGCACGGATACGGATGCTTTTGCATATTCTAATGGGGGTGTGGTCTCCGCTTTGATTTCACTGCCTTTGCGCTATATGCACACAACGGTTGAAATGGCACATAGAGACGATGTTGAAAATGTGATTCGATTGATGTATGAAGTGTTGCAAAAGATTGAAATGCATCATAATTTTAAGTATTTTTAAGAGTTCTACTGAGGGGGTAAAAAGGAACAGGCGACAATCAAACTAATGATTGTTGCCTGTTTCATTTTATATTATTTTCTAGTTTAAGTAAAAAACAAAATTTATACTGAGGGGGTAAAAAACACACGTCATTCTCAAATTAATCTTAACTTTGATTATTCGTTCACTTAAAATTATGCTAAAAATGAAAAAAGCTATCCTTTTTTTTGTTGCCTTTCCTTTTATTCTTTTTGGACAAACGAGCCAAACAAGCACCGTGGCGCAGGAGCAGTCTCGGGTCAATACTATGAATGAACTATTGAAGAATAACACATCAAGCTTGATGCTCTACTATAAACCCTCAGAGGTAGATATTAAGGGGTCGAAGTATTTTCACAATGAGTATGTAACAGGAGAATTATGGTTTACGAATGGTGATTATGCCAGTACAGGCTATCTTTTCAAATTTGATGAGTCGGCGAATAGTGTGCAAGTTAAAGATAAAAAAGGAGAGGAAATTTTAGTGGATGCCAACATTATCAATGGGTGTAAGCTCAGCATAGATGGCAAAAATGTTTATTATTTTAAAGCACAAGTGCCGGGCAATCCAAACAAAAGGCAGTTGTTTCAATTGATTTATAACAGTGATAACTATAAAGTTATTAAATTGCCATCTAAAAATCTAATCACGAAAACTAAAATATTTCACGATGATGCGATGCAATATGAGTATTTCAGCCAACATACTTATTTTTTAAAGAAAGGGGATAAGAAATATGAAGAGATACGGTTGAAAAAAAAGGATTTATTGGAGGCATTTCCTGAAAAAAAAGCATTGCTTAATCGGCTATTTGAGACCCCTCAGTATAAAGAACGCTTAAATGAAGCCACTTTTGCGACTATTTTAATGGAGCTGGATAAAAAAAATTAGTAAATACTAAGGGTAGGCTGTACAAACGGGTAAAAAAAGTTCCCCCCGTTTTTGCTATAAAAACAGCCTTAATGAACAATGGCTTTTTGTCAAAAAAAACAGCTTTTAGGCGTTAAATAAAACAGTTTTAATTCATTGATAATCAAT
>JAYUQN010000122.1:0-2210 GCA_043756725.1 Saprospiraceae bacterium | reverse complement strand
TAAAAATATCGGTTTGTCTATAACATTTTACAAAGTTCTTCTGCAGACGGCTCATTTTCAAACAATTCTACAAGAGCATCTAATTGCTTTTTTTGGATAGCGTAGGGTTCTAGATCCTTAGGAAATTTATCTATATTTAAGGAAATGGGTCGCCACTTGTTTGAAGATTTTGGCATATAAATTTGACGTTCTATCAGAATTTTTTCAAAGGCAACGGAATCCATATTTGCTAAATCTTTAGCTTGACCAAAAGTAATATTGTTTTTATCAAATAAAATAATCGCTAATTCAATGAGAATTTCACGTTCAGTCATTTGACTTTTTTGAAGTAGGGTATCTGAAATTTCTAAAGTCATTGCTTTTTTTTACAAATTTAAACAAGTTTAGTCTAATATCAAAGAATTTCACCAAAAGCCGCCAAATATTTTTCAATATACAATTGTTTAGTTTTCGTTTTATACTGCATGATAAAACGCGGATGGTCTAAAGGAATGAGCTTTTCAAAATACTTTTTTTCATCATTCAACCGTTTCAAAAACTTATAGTTTTGACCTGCGCCAAAGCAAAAAGCGACATCGGTTTTCACGCCCAAAGCCAAGTGTTTATCCATAGTTTCAAGCATAAAATCATAGACTGCATGGGTCAAAGCTTTGCTATCGTAATAGTTGTAATTGATTTCTTTGCCATTGTCCTGTATTTTAGTGAAACCCAAAGGGCAGGGCGAATTGATGTAAAAATTTTGATAAAATTTTTCAATACCGCCATACGCTTCTATCATTTCATAAACAAAAACAGAAGACGGTTCGTGAGCAGATGCGCCGTTATAGGGGATTTTACATTTTTCAACCATCCGTTTGGGGTCGGTGAAAGGTACGCCCGTAAGCCCTGCGCCAAATCGCCCTGGATTGATGCCCAAAATGAGGTGGCGAGGATGGTTGTCGTCATAGTATTTTTTGTAAAATGTGGCTGAAATATCCAACACCTTTGGGTTCTCTTGAAACGGATTCATGATGCGAATACCATCAGGTAGCGAGCCAGTGAAGGATAGATTTTGATTGAATTTGATAATTTTATCAGCAAAAGTGGGCATAGATATATGTATTTTGGCTTTTTTCATATAATAAAGCGGAGGAATAACGGGTACTTTAAATTGGCTATCTAATTGTCGTAATGGAAACGGCAAGCCAAAACAATAATCGCTTCATTGTTTACTTTATAAACCAGACGGTGTTCTTGATTAATACGACGAGACCACACATCGGGTCTATGTTTTAGATGTTCTGGTTGTCCAATACCTTCAAAAGGCGTTTTTAAGGTATTGTCTAAAAGTTGAAAGACTTTTCTGACCATTTTAAGGTCTTCTTTTGACCAATAAAGAATATCTTCAATGGCAGCATTTTCAAAAATGACTTTTCTCATAGTGGGGGATAACTAAAAGGTTAATGAATACCCAATTGTTTTTTAAAATCTGTTAGGTTAATTTCAGTTAAATTTTCACCTTTATCTGCATTTTCAAGAGATTTAAGCAAACGGGTTTTATTGGCTTGTGAACTGAAAAGATAATCAGTTTCGTCCATTTTCTTAGGGTTAGAACCATTTTGTATTTTTTGAAACTTGATGCCAAGACGCAATAATAATTCTTTTATCAAAGTTTCGTCTTGATTGTTTTGGATTTCAATAGCATATATTGTCATATTTTATAAATTTATGCTCAAATTTAAGGGAATTAATTTGATTTATCAAATGCAAAATACCCCCTCAGTATTTTCAAGTAAATTTAAAATAACAAACATGGATACACCAATTTACGTTTCCGTCATCTTCATCATCACGACTATTTTAACGGTCGCACTATTTTATCGTGTTTGTAAAACAGTTTCATCGCCCACAGCCAATAAAATTTTGATAGGCTTAATGGCTTGGATTGCCTTACAAGGCGTCCTTTCTGCTGCTGGTTTTTATCTTAAAATGGATACCATTCCACCCCGATTTGCCCTTGCGGTTGTCCCCGCTTTTATAGCAATGATTTATTTTTTAACGAATAAAACAAGTCAAAACTTCCTCGATAAACTGTCTTTGAAAGATTTAACAATGCTGCATATTTGTCGCATTCCTGTTGAAATTGTGCTTTTATGGCTCTTTCAAAGCCAGCAAATACCCCAATCCATGACTTTTGAAGGGCGCAATTTTGATATTTTGTCAGGCTTAAC
>JAYUQN010000121.1:0-2210 GCA_043756725.1 Saprospiraceae bacterium | reverse complement strand
TAAAAGAATTATGCAAATAGCCTTTATTAGCCATGCTTTGGGTATTTTCCTAACGTTGTATCCTCAATTATTGGGTGGTTACACAGGGCTTTTGGTTTCTACTTTTTTAATTGGTATTGGTAATGGCTGTACGGAAGCGGCTTGTAATCCGATGATAGCAGACAGCTATCAAGGCGCTGATATGAGTAAAATGTTGAACCGTTTTCACATGTGGTTTCCAGGCGGTATTGTCATTGGTAGTTTAATATCTAAATTTATGACGGAAGCGAATATGGGCTGGCAAGCACAAATCTGGTTTATCATCATTCCAACGGTTATTTATGCCTACTTATTTTGGGGTCAAGCTTTCCCTAAGCCTAAAGTAGTGGGTGTCACCTCTATTGGTGAAAACCTAAAAGCGATGGCGACGCCTTTATATATTTTCATGTTTGCTTGTATGGCATTAACGGCGATTACAGAATTCGGACCACAACAATGGACAGGCTTAATTATGAGTAAATCGGGTGCAAGTCCTATGATAATTTTGGCATTGGTAACGGGACTGATGGCAGTTGCAAGATATTTTGCGGGTCCGATTGTCAAACGCTTTGACCAAACGGGCGTTTTATTAGGTTCTGCGATTTTAGCGACCATAGGCATCTATTTATTTAGCACATCTACGGGCGGCATGACTTATGTAGCAGCCGTATTCTTTGCTCTGGGCGTGGCTTATTTTTGGCCCAATATGGTCGGTTTTATTGCTGAAAAAGTGCCTTTAAGTGGGGCTTTAGGTATGTCTATAATTGGCGGTATTGGTATGTTTTCAACCGCTATTTTTCAACCTATTATTGGTAAATGGATAGATAATGCTAAGGTTGAAAAAACAGCGGCAGGTCTTACGGGTGATGAAATGGAATTGGCAGCAGGGCAAGCCACGCTATCCACGATGGTCATGTTCCCTTTGATTCTCGTTTTTGCTTTCACAGCCTTGTATTTTTGGCAAAAAAAGGCTAAAGTCGCTTAAAATAAAAAATAATTAACCAGCCAATAACTTGGTGCAAGTTTCAAACTTGCACCAAGTTTTACAATTAAAAATCAGCTACAAGATGAATACGAATACCCGTTTTAAGCTTTCAACCATGATGTTCCTCGAATATTTTGTTTGGGGCAGTTGGTATGTTGTTTTGAGTGCGTACCTTTTGGGAACGCTCAAATTTAGTGGTGTTCAAGTGGGTTTGGCTTATACCACTTTGGCGATTGCGGCGATGATATCCCCGTTTTTTGTGGGCTATTTTGCAGACCGATTTTTTAATACGGAGAAATTATTGGGTGTTTTACATATTCTCGGCGGTATCTTGATGTACATGACAGCACAAGCCACTGATTTTAATTCTTTTTATTGGTTGCTTTTGGCGTATTCGCTGACGTATATGCCAACTTTGGCTTTGACAAGTTCGCTGGGTTTTCAGCATATTAAAAATGCAGAAAAGGATTTTCCGCTTATTCGGGTGTTGGGAACAATTGGTTTTATTGCTGCCAATTTGATTATTGGCAGCATAAAATTGGACAGTGCAGGCGGCTTTCACCTTGTTTTTATTGAAAACGATATAACTAAGGGATTTACACAAGCATCTGTTACAAACTGGCCCCTCAAAATGGGTGCTCTTGCGGCTATTATTATGGGCATTTATAGTTTCTTTTTACCCAAAACACCGCCTACGCGCAAGGAGGGCAAAACCACAATTTCAGATATTTTGGGTTTAGAAGCTTTATCGCTTTTGAAAGATAAGCAATTTGCTATTATGTTTGTCGCTTCCATTTTGGTTTGTATTCCACTCAATTTTTATTACAGTTTTGCGAATGGTTATTTGACTGAAATTAATTTTCCAAGTGCCACTTTCAGAATGACCTATGGGCAGATGTCAGAAATAATATTTATGGTGGCGATGCCGTGGTTTTTTACCCGTTTAGGCGTGAAAAAGATGATAGCTGTTGGTTTGTTGGCTTGGATAGTGCGCTATGTTTGCTTTGCTTATGGCGATGCGGGAGCCAATACATGGATGTTGTTTCTGGGCATTATCTTACACGGTGTCTGTTTTGACTTCTTTTTTGTCACAGGTCAAATTTATACGGATTACAAAGCGCCTCTCAATATTCGCTCGGCAGCGCAAGGTTTGATAACTTTTGCGACTTATGGCGTAGGGTTTTTCTTTGGGGCATACATTGCAGGG
>JAYUQN010000120.1:0-2210 GCA_043756725.1 Saprospiraceae bacterium | reverse complement strand
ACTTATCTCGTTCAATAGCGGCAATATCCTCCTGTGTCAAGGCTTCGATAGCGGCTTGGGCAAATTTCATATTGCCACCCAATATTTTACCCAATGTTTTAAAATTGGGCTTGATACGCTTTTTCACAACGCCCGAAGTATCCGTAATGTATTCAAATAATTTGACATTTGTTTCCGCTAAAATCAAATCTTTTACACCTTCTACTTGCTGTATAAAATTGGCATCGAGAATCGGCAACATCGCTTTTTGTAGCGGCTGACGCACCCGTATTTTCGCTTTTTTACGCAGACTTAAAATCAAACTTGAAATGCGTTGGGCATAATCCATGCGTTGTTCGAGGTCTTTGTCTATAAAAGCATGGGTTGGGCGTGTCAAATCGGTTAAATGTACAGACGTGTGTTTCAAAGGCGTATCATTTTCAATCGCTTTTGAACGAATACCATCTGTCAAGTTTTTATACAACCAATCTGAAAAGAATGGGGCAATCGGTGACGCCAATTGAGCCACAACCATCAAACATTCATACATGGTTTCATAAGCCGCTTTTTTATCGAGCCCCCCAGCCCCCATAGGGGGAGTTTCGCTTGCAGTTCCCCCTATGGGGGCGGAGGGGGCTGCTTTCCAAAAACGGCGGCGGCTTAGACGTACATACCAGTTTGAAAAATCAGAATCTACAAACTTTTCAATAGCCCGCGCAGCTTGTGTCGGTTCATAAGTGGCATAAAAATCTGTCACTTCTGCAACAAGGCTGTGCAATTTTGAGAGAATCCATTTATCCAATTCGATGCGGTCTGCCACAGGCGTCTGATTCATTTCATCTTGTTGAAAACCGTCCACATTGGCATACATCGCAAAGAAATTGTAGGTATTGTAAAGTGTTCCAAAAAACTTGTTGCGGACTTCGGTAATACCATCCACATCAAATTTCAGATTGTCCCACGGTTGGGCGTTTGACACCATATACCAACGCGTGGCATCAGCACCAAATTTGGCAATTGTTTCAAAAGGTTCAACAGCGTTACCTTTGCTTTTCGACATTTTTTGACCGTCTTTGGCTTGTACTAAACCGTTTGAGACGACATTTTTGAACGCCACCGAATCGTACGCCATAACTGCAATCGCATGAAGTGTGTAAAACCAACCCCGCGTTTGGTCAACGCCTTCCGCTATAAAATCGGCAGGGTAGGAGACCTCAAACGGTGATTTAAACGGTTTTTCATCGCTTTTTGCGAGTTTTTCATAATCTAAACCCCATTGTGCATAAGGCATGGAGCCGCTATCAAACCAGACGTCAATCAAATCCAACTCCCGTCTCATTTTTTGACCGTTTTCTGAAACGAGTATAACATCGTCAATATAAGGACGGTGCAAATCCTTAGGCACTTCTTGGTTTAAGCCTAAAACTTTATTCGCTTTTTCAATTTCAACCCGCAATTCCTCGATGGAACCGATGAATTTTTCCTCCAGCCCCCCGACCCCCAGAGGGGGAGTTCCGCTCGTAGCACCCCCTTTGGGGGCGGGGGGGGCTTCTGTTCGCCAAATTGGTAACGGGATGCCCCAATAACGAGAGCGAGACAAATTCCAATCCTGTAAATTTTCTAACCATTTGCCAAAACGCCCCTCACCTGTGGAAGCAGGTTTCCAGTTAATGGTTTTATTTAGTTCAAACATCCGTTCCTTCGCTTTGGAAGCAGCTATGAACCACGAATCCAAAGGATAATACAAAATAGGCTTATCCGTGCGCCAACAATGTGGATAAGTGTGGACATACTTTTGAATATTGAAAGCATAGCCTTCCAGCTTAAGTTTTACGGCGATATCCACATTAACATCCACGTAATCCACATCATCTTTATAGTTCTTAACATATCGTCCACTGAATTCACCTACCTTATCCACAAACTTTCCTTGCTTATCCACAAGCGTTAAATCGCCTATGCCGTGTGCTGCGGCAGCTCTACGGTCGTCTGCACCAAAACTTGGGGCGGTGTGGACAACGCCCGTACCATCTTCGGTGGTGACAAAATTGTCGGTTATGACTTTGAAAGCGTTGGTTTTACCATTCAAGGGTTGAATTTCATTACCAAAATCTAATAATTGTTCGTAGGCTACCCCCCTCAGTATTTCACCTTTAAAAGGCGCACTTTGAACTTCAATGGTTGGCTGATTTTTAGCACCAAACCATTTTGACACCAAAGGCAGTGCTAAA
>JAYUQN010000119.1:0-2212 GCA_043756725.1 Saprospiraceae bacterium | reverse complement strand
TGAGAAAAGTGAGCGGCTAAAGCCTAAAAATGGCTTAGCATTCCCGCCCACGCCCTAAAGAGCGTGGTTAGTCATTATACCACGAAACTTAGATTAATTTAGCAAATTAGTTCTACTTTGGTACTTTAAAACTCAAAAAACTTACCCTAAATCTGTGCACAAATCAAAGAATTGTCAACCAGAAAATGAAACATGCCAAAAATTTACCCTAAATCTGAAATTTTCAAATTTTTCAAAATAACAATCAATTCATCAATCATATCAGGTGTGATGTGCAAATGCGTAACAAAACGAACAGTATTTGGACCAAAAAGAGCCGCTTGAATGCCGTGTTCGCCTATTTTTTTTAAGAACAAATCGCCTGTTAAAGGCGCTTTGACATCGAAAATAACGATATTGGTCATAACGGGACGCAGATTTTCAACATAAGGAAGACCCCTCAGTACAGTGCCGATTTTTTTAGCATTCTCATTGTCTGTTTTTAATCTTTCCACATTATTATCCAAAGCATAGATACCTGCAGCTGCTAAAAACCCTGCTTGACGCATACCGCCTCCAAACACTTTTCTGAAACGGCGAGCTTGGCGAATAAAATCGCTTTCACCTATAAGCAAAGAACCCACAGGCGCACCCAAACCTTTTGATAAGCAGATAGAAATAGAATCGAATGTATCACCCCATTGTTGAGGTGCTTCACCCGTTTCAACAAGCGCATTAAAAAGACGCGCACCATCAAGATGCAATTTCAGACCCCGTTTTTTACAAACTTTAGCAATCGGTTTCACTTGTTTCAAAGTATAAAACGAACCACCTCCATGATTGCACGTATTTTCAAGCACGACGAGGCTTGAGCGCGCTGTCCAATCAAATTGTGGGCGAATGGCACGCTCCACCATATCAGCGTTTATAATGCCATAGTCCCCCCTCAGTAAATTGACGGTTACGCCACTGTGAAAGGCATAAGAGCCGCCTTCTGATTGATGAATATGACTTTTTTCATCGCAAATCACTTCATCTAAAGGCTTTGTATGGGTTTTGATGGCAAGTTGGTTGGTCATCGTACCACTTGGGCAAAAAAGAGCGGCTTCCATGCCAAAGAGTTTTGCCGCTTTCATTTCAAGCGCATTTATGGTTGGGTCTGCTTGAAATACATCATCGCCTACTTCTGCGCACATCATAGCGGAAAGCATCGGCGGTGTTGGTTTTGTAACGGTATCAGAGATAAGATTTATCATAAAATGTCAGATGAATTGTAATTTTTTTGAAAAAAATAGAAAGTAAATTAGGTAAAAAACAGGAGATTTTTTACATTTGGAAACCGTAACAAAGGTAGATTAAGTAATCTTTAATTTTATTAAAGACAATAGCACTTTGTGAAAATTTAATTACTTTTACTCCATAAGGATACATGTTTTTTTAACCAAATACAATTGCGAACGAAGATGGAAGCCATAACAACAACTATTAACATTTTAGAGTATAGCCCCGAATTGAAAGACCATTTCAAGACGCTCAATATGGAATGGTTGAAACAATTCAACGTCAACACAGCTCGCCAAGCCGCAGTAGAAAATCCCCAAGAGTATATTATTGACAAGGGCGGTTTCATCTTTTTTGCTGAAATGGACGACACCATCGTCGGCACAAGTGCTTTGCTGCGTGAAAGCAATAAACTCTATGAAATAGCCGATATGGCTGTTACACCCGCTTATCAACGCAAACACATCGGGAAAGCCTTGCTTCAAAAAGCGATTGACAAAGCTAAGCAATTAGGCGCAAAGCAAGTCTATTTGATTTCAAGCACAAAATTGAAATCCTCCCTTGACATGTACCGTGCTTATGGTTTTCGTGAAACGCATTACGACCCTGAAATGTCTATTTATGATGGCTCTGATGTGAAAATGGTTTTGAATTTGAAATAAAATTAATCGTATCGTGAACTTCAGTCCAATGCCATTAAGCTAAGGAATCACAAGCCGCCCCCCCCCGACCCCCAGAGGGGGAGTACATCCGAAATGCTATTAAAATTACCACAATTTTTAAAGGCATTTCGGATGTACTCCCCCTCTGGGGGTCGGGGGGGGCGGCTTGTAATTCCTTAGCTTAATGGCATTGGACTTTGCTACGGTTAATTTTATTTCAGATTCAAAACCATTTTCACATCAGAGCCATCATAAATGGACATTTCAGGGTCATAGTGTGTTTCACGAAA
>JAYUQN010000118.1:0-5723 GCA_043756725.1 Saprospiraceae bacterium | reverse complement strand
GCCTCCAAAAACGAATCTTACAATTTTTAACCAAAACTTACATATAAACTAAAATCAAAATGTATGCCAAATATTTATTTTTTTATATTTATAAATATTAATTTTATAAATAATTGAAATTAATTGATTTAAAGATAAAATTAAATTAATATTTTAATATTTGCAAATATATTTGTACCATCAATAAGTTATAATCTCCTATTTGAAAGCACTTAAAATTAAATTTCAACTCATGATAAAAAAGTATGTATTCCTAACTATCGTTATGGCATTTTTTTCTTGTACAGAAATTCCACCTGTTGTTCCTCCTTTAGGGGATAAAAAAGTATTGATTGAAGAATTCACAGGCGTGCGTTGTGTCAACTGTCCTGCGGGTGCTTCTGAAATAGAAAATTTGCGGGCTACTTATGGTGACCGCCTCATTGTTATCAGTATTCATGCAGGTGATTTTGCACCGCCTTATAGCGATAGCAAATATGATTTTAGAACAACGGAAGGAAATGAGTTGGAAAAATTGTTGGGATCCCCTATTGGTTATCCTTCGGCGGTTATTAACCGCAAACGTTTTTCTAATCAAAATGCTTTGCAAGTTTTCAGAACGACTTGGGCAGGTTTCACTGCAAACGAAAGCAGCACCCCCTCAGTAATGACGCTCGGTTTCACAAAAAATTATGATACCAATAGCCGAAAACTGGATTTTCAAGTAAAAATAATTGCATCCGATAATATTGATGGCGAAGTGCGTGTAAGCGTTGCCCTCACCGAGAATGGCATCAAAGACCAACAAGAAACGCCTGATGGGAAAAAATCTGATTATACGCATAAAAACGTTTTCAGAAAAATGCTGACCAAATTTGATGGGGATGTTTTAACGGGTTTGAAAAAAGGTGAAACTATTACCAAAGCTTTCAATGTCACCGTTTCACCTAATTGGATTGCCGAAAATTGTCGGATAGTCGCTTTTGTGCATAAAAATGGGAGTGAAAAAGATGTTTTACAAGTAAATGATGTAAATTTGAAGTAGATTTTATTTTAAAACGAAAAAGTCAGCTTTATGTACGATTATATCATCATCGGGGCGGGTTCAGCAGGTTGCGTTTTAGCCAATCGCTTGTCAGAAGACCCCTCCCTAAAAGTGCTCCTTTTGGAAGCTGGGGGTAAGGATACAAAGCCAGAAATCCACATTCCTGCCGCTTATGGCAAACTCAATTATACAAAAGTTGATTGGCGATTTTATACCGAACCTCAAACGCAGGTGGATGGGCGGCGAATGTATCAGCCGCGTGGCAAAACTTTGGGCGGCTGCAGTTCTACCAATGCTATGGCATATATACGTGGACATCGTCAAGATTATGAGGATTGGGCAGCTATGGGTGCAAAAGGGTGGGATTTTGAAAGCGTTTTACCGTATTTTAAAAAATCTGAAAACAATGAGCAATTCAGCAATACATATCATGCGCAAGGGGGATTCCTCAATATCACGCAAGCCAAACAATATAGAACACCCTTAGCAGATGCTTTCGTTGAAGCCTGTGTTGAAAAAGGGATTCCTAAAAATCCTGATTTCAATGGGGCAGAACAAGAAGGCGCAGGGCTTTTTCAATTCACCATAAAAAATGGCAAAAGACATAGCACAGCACAAGCCTTTTTGAAGCCCATTTTAGACAGAAAAAATCTGCACATCGTTACGCAAGCGCATGTGAAAAGAATTGTGATAGAAAACGATAAAGCGGTGGGTGTAGAGATTTTGAAAAATGGTTCGATCGATATTTTAAAAGTGAAAAAAGAAATTTTATTGTCAGCAGGGTCGTTTGGCTCACCTCAAATTTTGATGTTGTCAGGTATCGGTTCAAAAGAAGAATTGGCTAAACATAATATCGTCCTAAAAAAAGAATTGGAAGGTGTCGGTAAAAACCTACACGACCATTTGATGTTTGGCATCAGCGCCCTCTCTACGTGGAAAGGCACCATGAATGATGTGTTGAAACCCATGAATCAAATGAAACACCTCTTAAATTTTATAATTTCTAAAAAAGGACCCTTCACTATAAGCCCGCTTGAAGCTAATGCCTTCATAAAAACGACCCCCTCAGTATCTCAGCCTAATATTCAATTGATGTTTGTGCCCGGGCATACGGGAAATGATGAGGATAAAGCTAATGGGACGGATGTATATAAACCAGAAACTTATCCAAATATTGATGGATTTACGATTTTACCTGTATTATTGCAACCTAAAAGTCGGGGTTTTGTTGGTTTACAATCTGCAAACCCACTTGATGCGCCCCTCATACAACCCAATTATTTGAAAGAAGAAGCAGATAGAGATTTATTGATTACAGCTTTCAAGCAAACAAGAGAATTGTTTTTTACAGAAGCTTTCAAACCATATATGAAAAAATTGTTCTATCCTGAAAAAGCGGAGACAGATGACGCTATTTTTCAGCATATAAAAAATACGCTTGAATGTGTGTATCATCCTGTCAGCACCTGCCGCATGGGTCAAGATGACATGGCAGTGGTAGATGAAAATTTGCGTGTACACGGTATAGAAGGTTTACGGGTCATAGATGGCTCTGTAATGCCAAAAATTATTTCAGGAAATACCAATGCAACCTGCATTATGATTGGTGAAAAAGGAGCAGATTTGGTAAAAAAAGCACTTTAGACAGCAAAATGTCCCTATTTTATTTATTTTGCGTCTTTAAAGTATAGCGCCCTACCTTATAACAAATTAACACAATGCCAAAATTATATACTGAGGGGTATAGGAATTTGAAAATAATATTCTAATTTTGAAATTAATTGAAAAAAAAACGAATATAGTTTTGTTAGTTCAGAAAAATACCCCAAATTGGTGAGGAAATTGTCGATAAAAGAGATTAACGCAACCTTAACAAAAGATTAGGAACTATTACGAGGAGCGAAACGTTATACTTTAACCAAAACCCTTTAGCACTATGATTGCACGTGATTTGATTTCTGAAGATATTGTTCCGTTAAAAACGTCGAACACCGGTGAAGATGCTCTCGCTTTGATGAGCGATTTTCATGTGCGCCACCTCCCGATTGTCAACAATCGCCAGTTATTGGGTCTGATTTCGGAAGATGAAATTCTGGAATATGATACCGATGAACCTTTGGGTTCTTATGAACTCAAAATGCTCCATCCTTATGTCCATGACCGCGACCACATCTACGATATTATGCGCCTACTCAACGAATATCGTTTGACGATGATACCCGTAGTAGATAAAGACCAAAATTATCTGGGCGTCGTTACATTACACGACCTATTAAAATATTTTGCGGAAAGTGCTTCATTCTCCGAACATGGCAGTGTTGTGGTGCTGTCTGTTAATAGACATAATTATTCTCTTTCTCAAATTGCCCGTATAGTAGAATCAGAAGGCGGTGTTATTCTAAACTCATTTATTACATCCTCCCCCGATTCTACGGAGTTGCAAATTACTTTGAAAATAAATCGCACAGATATAGCTAAAATACTTGCTACTTTTTCTCGTTTTGATTATGAAATCACAGCCTCTTTCAGTGAATCAGAATATATGGACTCTTTACAAGAACATTACGACTCGTTTATGACGTATTTAAATGTCTAATGTTTTACCCTTGTGTTCGATACCTTAAAATATCAAACACCTAAACTTCCTGCGAGTTTTTAAACTTTCAGGAAGTTTTTTTTATTTCATAAAATGAGAAACGTTTTTAAAAAAATGCCTAACTTTATTTGTCTTAAAAAGACGCTTAGTAAAAACGTTTAAAACCCTACATAAAATAGTTGCTCACAGAGTTACACGGAGGTTTCACAGAGTTAGATGAAAAAAAAGCGTATTATAAGTATCTAACTCTGTGAAACCTCCGCGTAACTCTGTGAGCAACTACTTTATGTAGGGTTTCAAATAAAAACGAACCAAATAATGAAAAAGCCTATACATCTTATTGTTCTCTTACTTGCCCTTATGATTAATCTAAAGGCGCAAACTCTCAGCATTTCAGAAGAAATTTACATCGGTAGCTCCGAAGGATATGGCATCATTGGCAAAATGAATGACCGTGTCCTCTTTTTCAATCTCGACGACAACAAAGTGAAAATCAAGGCTTTTGATACCAAACTGCATAAAGTATGGGAAAAAGACATTGAACCAGACCGCAAAAACCAATCAAAGGTTTTAGAAGTGTTGGGAAGTCGCCAAGATTTCAACGTTATTTACCAATTCCGTAAAAAAGGACACAACTACATAAAAGCGCATAAATATGATGCGCAAGTGAAACTATTAGACTCTATTACCATCAAAGATTGGGGTAAAGATTTGATTTCACCTACTTTTAAAACAGCCTACTCGGAAGATAGGAAAGTGATTTTGGTCTATGAAATTGTCGGTAATGATCACATCAATGCTTTGGCAATGAGTCTTGACTCGCTACGCCCAATTTGGTATAAGTCTTTTGACTATAAAAATTGGGATTACGACCATAATTACACGCAAGTGTTAATTAACAACCAAGCAGAGGCATTTTTTATAAAAGAAGAAGAAAATAGGGGCGGGTCTCTTGAAAAACATAGGATTATCGTCAAGCGTTTTAGTGCAGACAATGACAAAGAGTTTGATATATCGTTGAAAGACATTTATGGCATTGATGTCAAATTCAGCTACGACAATGTGAATCAACGTTTGATGGCGGCAGGCGTTTATTCCAATAAAAATTTTACCCGTGCGCAAGGCTATTATTCACTCACGATACCCCCTCAGTATACAGACTATATAATTGCCTACCAACTCTTTGACGATGCCTTTGTGACGGCGGTTGTCGGTAAAAAAACAACTGATAACAAAGGATTAAATGACTTGACAGTACGTGAAATTGTCCACAAACGCGATGGTGGTATGCTTGCTATTTATGAACAAGTGCGAGAAATAGAGCGGCAAACCAATCCAGCTATGAGTGGGCGCTTATGGTTTAGAGGGGATCATTTGCGCGGTTCTACGGATTATTATTACGACAATGTCTTAGCCATTTCGATAGCGGCTAATGGCACAACGGATTGGAAATCAATATTTTATAAAAAGCAAATGTCGCAAGATGATGAAGCGCGTTTTTGCTCCTATTTTTTAGTAAAAACCCCTTCGGCTCTACGTTTTCAATTCAACGATGAAGTAGAGCGAGCCACAACCGTGAGCGAATATGTTTTAAATGGTATCGGTGAAAATGAGCGACACACCATTTTTAATACCGAAGGACAAAACGTAAGCCTGCGTTTCAGAGATGCGATGCAAGTAGCTGCCAATGAAGTCATTGTGCCGAGCGATGATAGGCGGCGGGTGAAATTGGTAAAAATTCTTTATTGAAAGAAAATTTTAAAAAAAAATAGTATTAGCCCAATTTTAGCCACCAATTGACGAATTTTACGAATTAAACAAATATAAACGTCAAAACCCAGATTCGTAAAATTCGTCAATTCGTGGCACTATTTCATTATACTAAAATCCCCACCAATAATAGGGCTATTTGGTCTTATTTAATGTGAACTATTTTATCAATGCGTCACCACCAATCGTTTCACTTCTCGCATACTCCCGCTTATCATACTCACGCTGTATGCCCCCGTTTGCCAAGCCGATACATCAATATTGAGCTTGCCCGATTGCGTGTCAGGTAAATTATAGGTTGTTAATATTTGACCCACTTCGTTGAAAATTTCG
>JAYUQN010000117.1:0-2216 GCA_043756725.1 Saprospiraceae bacterium | reverse complement strand
TACATATAATTCTTTTCTTCTTAATAAGTCTGTATAATTTATGTACAATTTGATGAGATTGCTTTCTGGAATGGTATTTTTCAAAGCAATATTATAGGTAGGCTGTACAAACTCTGTAAAAAAGTTCGTCCAGTTTTTCCTGTTAAATTTAGGCTGCATTAGCCTGATTTTTATAGTTTTTCAAATCCACAATTTTCACCTTTTCAAGAGCCAATTTAAGTTCATCTTCGGTAAAAGGCTTCGTAAAATTGGCAATTGTAAAAATAAATTCAGAGAGTCCGCTTTTAGAATTAGGGTTGATTTTTTGTTTAAATTTTCCAAAGAAACTCTCAATAATATCTGATGAACAGAGCAAATGTTTTTTCTTGAGTTGTTTGCTTTTTTTGGTCAAATTAGCCAAATACCCTTTGATATTGTTCTTAAAAATAAGGGTATTATTTCGCTTATTCAATACAGACAAGCCTTTGAGTATGTCTGCTTTTTGACTTCTGCCAAACCCTTCATTTTTAAGCGTTGCACAAACGAGTTTAAAAGCTTTTTCAATACAGACTAATTCATCTATAAAGTCTTGGTTTTCTTTTAAAAAACCAAGATTTTTTTGCATCTGTGGACTTAATGTTTCCCATTTGTCTAACCACTTTTTTGCCCAATCAATACAAGGAAAAATATTAGCAAAGCGCAGTTTCCCCCGCATATTGGGTGGCATAAATTGACTATTTTCTTTACTCAAATACAACTGCATTCGTAATTTACCAATCAATTTTCGGAGTTCTTCAAAACGCTCATTCTTTTGATAAATATGCTTTAAATGATTGGCTAAAACATGGGTGCAGTCTTCTATGTGCTCATAATTACCCAATTTATAGGCTTTACAAAGGTTGTTGCCTTCATCGCTAACTATATAGCTAATCCCGCTTTGTTTGCCTATTAGTGCTAATTGTGCCGCAATTGCCTCTGATTTCCATTCTTGGCTTACCCCAACATATAACACTTCTATATCCGAATGGCTTACAGACCGCTCTTGCGGGATTCTTGATTCCGAAATTCCCAATATCAGTAATATCTTTTCACTCCCAAATACGATACTCTCATCTACATACACGACTTGTTGGCCTCTCTCTTTACCCCATTCTTTGACCCGATAATACCCACTTTTACACACCCAATTGCGGATACTACTGTGACTCGGTACTCGACCTAATAGTCCCATATATAACAGCATTTTCGCTACACAATGCCGACAGCTCCGTAGGCTCATTGTCCCATATTTTTGCATCTCCACTACCAGCATCACAAAAAGCAAACTGTATTGATGACGCTTCGCTTTTTGCTCCCCCAATATGCCTTTTTTCCCGCCCGTTGATAACAAAATTTGGTACTTAGTTTTCCATAAATCACGGCTAACTATTAGTTCCTTTTGACGCTTGCGTAAGCTCCTATTTTCTACGCCCCGTTCTTGAGCTTTGTTTTTCCAAGTTTTATCCTTAGATTTGCCTTGTCCTTTGGACGCGTTCTCCTTATTTTTTGATGTCTTCACAACACAAATATAGGGGGAACTTTTTTTATAAGTTTGTACAGCCTAACTATACCATATATCCGTTCTGTTTCTAAACAATTTACAAATGCAAGAGCCTGTGGATGTTGGACTTTGCCTGCCACTGCTTCTATATTTACAGGGCTTTTACCTCACGAACATGGCGGCACAAGCCAAACACGCTATATTGATAAAAAAAGTGCCACTTTAGCGGAAATATTAAGAGATAATGGGTTTGATACATATCAAATTACGGCAAATGTTGCTACAACTGAAATCTTTGGATTAGAAAGAGGTTTTAATAATGTATATAAATTGTGGGACAACATAGTCCCTCGATTTCCAAAACTTATAGACTTTTTAGTGTTAATCGGCAAGCCAAGAGTAAGAAAAAAATTGTTCTCAAAAAACCTTTTAATGAGTGACTTTTCAGAAGATATTAAAGTTGGCAATAGTTGGTTACAATCGCTATATCCTACAGCCTTTTCCAAAGCAAACAAGATTATTGAAAAAAACGAGAAAATCGGAAAAAAATCTTTCATTTTCCTAAATTTAATGGAAACGCACTATCCCTATCATATAGGGGTGTGATTCCAATTTGATGTGTAGAAATAGGACTAAAGTCATTAGAAAAGAGATTAACTTAGAGTTAAGCTGCTTTAGCAATAAATTTCCAAGTTTG
>JAYUQN010000116.1:0-2216 GCA_043756725.1 Saprospiraceae bacterium | reverse complement strand
CATTGAAATCGCTGTATGTTTTAAGGCATAAATCAATAGCTGAAACGGCTGTTTTAGGGTCAGTCGCATCTCGGCATAAGGCTATACCGTTTTCACCTAAAGCCTGTTGTGCTTGAAAACAACTTTCTTCATTGCGCCCAACTACCACTACTTGCGCACCCTCTTTTACGAAAGCTTTTGCAGCCGACAAGCCCATGCCCGTAGTGCCTCCGATAATAACTATTTTTTTTTCTGCTAACCATTTCATAAAAAGCCTGCCATTTTGTCAAAAATAAAGAATTGGAATAAAATGTGTTCTATAAAATAAATTATACATTTGCACGTCTTATTGCAGTAATGAAATATATGAGCCAATTTAACATCATAGCGGTTTTAGGTTTCTACCTAATTTGTTCTCCCCAAGTGTTTGGGCAGGATGGTCGCTATATTGGTTCTCATTTAGCCATTGAAAAACATGTTGAAACCTTTGTTTCAACTGAAAAAAAAGATAAAATCGTTCCTTTTCTTAAGGCACGATACGTTTCTACCTTTCCTATTTCAAAAAATTATCCTAAAATCAATGATTGTGAAAAAGGGTTTCACGATGAAACGCTTGTAGCTATTGATGTTAGACAATTTACCTTTCCTAAAATTATTGAGGAAGTGGCTTAATACCCCCCCTCTCCATAGGAGTCCCTGCGGACAGTATTTTCACGATTTTTCAACAAAAATTTGATGTAGCTTCGGATTTATCCGAACGCGTATGGACGGATTTATCCGTCTGTCAATTCGTAAACGGATAAATCCGTTTAAACGGGTTCGGATAAATCCGAAGCTACGCATCACCGCATAAAATTATAAAACAATGTTAGGATTCTTAAAAAAACTATTCGGCGGCTCAAAGTCCGAAAAGGACAACGCTTTGTATCAACCCCGTGTTGACGCCATCAATGATTATTTCGAGCAATATAATGCGCTTTCAAACGATGAATTGCGCGGTAAAACCTTAGAGTTTCGCCAAAGAATTGCTGATTTTTTAATAGATATTGATGCTGAAATTGAAAATATCAATGAGCAAGCTATTGCAGAAGAAGACATTGAGCAAAAGGATGTACTTTTCAAAGAGGTAGATGCGCTTAAAAAAGAGCGTGACCAACAGTTGGAAGTTATTTTGAAAGAACTTTTGCCCGAAGCCTTTGCTGTTGTGAAACAAACTGCCAAACGTTTTACTGAAAACACAACGCTTGAAGTTACCGCTACCGACCACGACCGTATGCTGGCGGGCAAAGGTAAAAAGTATATTTCAATAGACGGCAATGAAGCAATTTGGAAAAATACATGGACTGCCGCAGGGGGCGAAGTCACTTGGAATATGGTGCATTACGATGTTCAGTTGATTGGTGGTATGGTTTTGCACGATGGTAAAATTGCTGAAATGGGAACAGGTGAAGGTAAAACCCTTGTTTCAACCTTACCTGCTTACTTAAATGGTTTATCGGGTCAAGGTGTGCATATCGTTACCGTGAATGATTATTTGGCAAGACGTGACGCTGAGTGGAATGGTACTATTTATGAGTTTTTGTTTTTGACAGTAGATTGCATTGACAAATACCAACCGCATACGGAACAACGCCGTGGTGCGTATCTCTGCGATATTACTTATGGTACGAATAACGAATTTGGTTTTGACTACCTGCGTGATAATATGGTGCACTCGCCCGAAGAACTTGTGCAAGGCAAGCACCATTTCGCTATGGTGGATGAGGTGGACTCCGTTTTGATTGACGACGCTCGAACGCCGTTGATTATTTCAGGACCCGTCACAGCCGACCAAGATGCGCAGGAATACATCGCTTTGAAACCAGAAGTGGAACGTTTGCTGGAAGAACAACGCAAATTGGTGAATAAGTTTTTAACCGAAGCAAAAAGACAAATTGGTGAAGGCAATACAGGTGTGGAAGAAGGTCAAGGGGGGTTATCGCTCTTGCGTGCGCACCGTGCTTTGCCAAAAAACCGTGCGTTGATTAAATTTTTGAGTGAAGAGGGCGTGAAAGTGATTTTACAAAAAACGGAGAATCACTATATGCAAGAGCAATCCAAACGTATGCCTATGGTGGATGTGCCTTTGTTGTTTCACATTGATGAAAAAAATAGAAATGTGGAATTGACAGAGTTGGGTGCAGAGTTTTTGTCAAAAGGACGAAGTGATGCTAACTTTTTCATTATGCCTGACATTG
>JAYUQN010000115.1:0-2216 GCA_043756725.1 Saprospiraceae bacterium | reverse complement strand
TATGGTCTTCTAAACCATCATTGACCTCACTTGCAGGGCGACCATTTGAATAATAATACAACGCCAATGACTTGCGGGAACGGTCAGGCGGGCATGTTAGAGGATTTGGCAAGCCGTGATAGCTGAAATCGGTGGTTGAAAACATTGCCATTGTATTAAATTCAGGTGCAACCTTTTTGACACAATGCGTCATGTCTTTGTTCCACAATTCAAAATGCCCTCCATATTCGTCTCTCCAATCTTTGTTGAGATAAACCAATATATTTAAGCGTCTATCCAATTTTGTCAAACGATGTTTGTTAAAATCAGCGTGAATTTTCAAAAAGCCGCCTGCTTTTGTTTGGTGAAAACCACCCCCCTCCAAATAAGGGTCGGGTAGGAGGGTTTCTTCAATGCCAGTGAGTTCTTGTAAAAAAAACAAAAACGGTTCAGAATTAAGAAAATGGACAAAAGCTTTTGCCTTCGGACCAAAACGATTTTCACCCTTTGATGCCAATTTTATTTCATTAGGCGTGTTATATTTTAGAGTTTCTCCTTTATCAAGGTCTTCAAATTCAGCAAGGACGCCATTCAACATTTCTTCGTTGAAGAAATTTTTGAAAGAAATGCTTGGAAATGGGTCAGCATTGTTATACGTTTCTTTGTATGCTGTTGCCAATTCCTGTAAATCGCCATAAGCGGGATTGATGAAGTTCATTGTTTTGCTTTTTTATTAAAAATTATTAAATTTAAGGTTGCTGTAATTTTTCGTGTGCCATTGTAGAGACGTTGCAGTGCAACGAATCTACGTGGTTCATTTTAACAAGGTTATTGTAAAAAAAATGCCCACTTGCACACGAAATATTACAGCAACAATTTAAGTACCTTCGAATGTTGTACTGATGTCAATTTTCTTATCGCCAAAAGATATCATACCTCCTCCGTAACCATCACATTGAGTGCTTTATGTTGACTGATTTTATGCCAAGTTTTACTAAAGGAGTCATATTGTTTTACCACCTTTGCAGGATTGCCTACCACCACACAGTAAGGCGGTACATCTTTCGTGACGACCGAACCCGCACCTACAACCGCATTTTTACCAATATTTACACCCGCAGTTATTATTGCACCAGCACCAATCCACACACCATCTTCTACCGTGATTGTCGTAGTTGAATATCCTTGTTTCACAATGGGCTTTGTCACGTCTTCGTAATCGTGATTTAAGCCACTCATGACCACATTTTGCGCTAAAAGAATATCGTTGCCAAAAGTCACTGGTCCTGTTATTTTACTACCCACTCCTATCAAAACATTGTTGCCTAAAATGACATCGCCCACGCCATTTGCTATCAATGTGAAAGATTCAATGATTGAATATGCCCCTACTTCAAAGCGGTTGTAAGGAAAAGTATCCAACCTTGCTGTCCACCGAATCACTGATTTTGCGCTTATTTTATGAAAAAACGGATTCACAAACGTCCTAATCCACCACCTCGGGCGGTATTGATTTGGAGCTTGAAGCAACCACAACGCCCATTTTTTCAGCGTTGGGCTGGATTTTATTTTATCTTTTAATGCCATTTTTAATGGTATTGCGTATTTTTTAGTACGTGGCGTATAGATTTACTAAATTTTTAAAATTTAGTAAATCTTCCTCAATTAAACGTGTTCAACAATTTTCGCCGCTTTTTTTTCAAGATGTACATCAATGATTTCCCAAAACTCTCGCACACGGTCGCCCCATGTATTTTTTGAAGCGATGAGCATCCGCTTTTCGATTTTTTCAGATGAATAATCATCTTTTGCGACATCAATAAGTCTTATAAAATCATCGTGGTCTTGGGCAATATGGATATATTCACTGAACCCCCTAATATCTTCACTGAAATTTGTGGCAATAATGGCTTTGCCGCCCGCCAAATATTCGTTTATTTTCAAAGGATAAACCGATTTTGACATTTTATTAATCAAAGACGGTAAAATGCAGACATCCATATATTTCAAATATTTGGGCACATCATATATTTTTTTACCCCCTGCCAGTATCACATTCGGCATTTTATCCAAGCCTTGTTCATACACTTCGGGCGAATTTATAGGACCCACCAAAAGTAACGTTTTATCGGGATGCGCTTCTGCAATCTTCCGCATGAGTATATAATCTAAGCGAACAGGGTCTAAATTGCCTACAAAACCGATGATTTTACCCTTTACGTGCTTGATTTCATCGG
>JAYUQN010000114.1:0-2219 GCA_043756725.1 Saprospiraceae bacterium | reverse complement strand
ACAATCTGTTAGCGGCTTTTTACTGAGGGGGTATAAAATCAAGCCATTTGAGCCTGTTTACCTGAATAATTTATATCATTTTCAAGGCAACGGTAATAGGCATCATGAAAAGCCTTTGCTTCGGCTGGTGTCATCGAAGCATATTTAGCATCGTGTATTACCTGACTTTCAGCAACTGTTTCAGAGGAATAAAAAGCGATTAAATATTCTCTCATTTCTTCCGTTTCTGGCTGCATTCGCTCAAGTAAGCGCATAATGCTTTTCATTGAAACCTTGCGAGGCACATCAGGTTGTGCCAGGATTGCCTTTAAAAGTGCCTCTTTTTCTTTGTTCATTGTATAATGTATTTAATTTATCTAAATATTCATCATATAGTTTTTGTTTATGTCTTTCAGTCAAATCCTCATCTTTAAGGACATCTTCTAAGCCCTTTCTAACCAAAGTTATTTCATCTTTAATATCTTCGTTAGTGTAATCTTCCCAATCCCATTTTCTCATATTTTATTATTGGTATGTTCAAAAAGTGGTTTGTCCATACAAAAATAATAACAAGTTTTCAATCAAACAAATTTATGTTTTTATAAAATTTAGGCTTTTGAAAAAAAAATTAAAAGAATAAAAGCCAGTATATCTTCTATGTTGCGTTTACTTAAACGATTGTGGTAACGGGCTTTTAAAATATTGGCAGTTACAATCCATTTAGGCGCATCGCCATTGAAAATGATATCATCTGCGTACTAAGCCTGTTTTTTTGCTGCTTTATAAAGTGAAATTTTAAAGGTAAAGTATCAATTATTATTTATAAAATATTAAAAATCAATCATTTAAAATTTTTACAACTAATCCTCATTGCTCATCCTATAAGGCACACGCTGCATAATAGACCGCCCTAAAGTTACCTCGTCGGCATATTCCAATTCACCACCAAAGCTAATGCCCCGTGCCAATATGGTGATTTTGACATCCTGCAAAGCGAGTTTTTTTGAAATATAATAAATCGTGGTTTCTCCTTCTATTGTCGGTGAAATTGCCATAATAATTTCCTTAATTTCACCCTGTGACACCCTATCCATAAGCGAATCTATATTCAAAACGCTGGGTCCAATGCCTTCTATGGGTGAAATAACACCTCCTAAAACATGGTAAAGACCTTTAAACTGGCTTGTTTCTTCTATTGCCATCACGTCTCGAATGCTTTCAACCACCATCACAACCGTTCGTTCGCGGCGCATATCCGCACATATACTGCACGTGTCGGCATCTGAAATATTATGACATGTGCCACAGATTTTGATGCCCTCTCGCATTTTTAAAAGGGCATTCGCCACCCCCTCAGTATTTTCCTTCGGTTGTTTCACAAGATGCAAAACCAAACGCAAAGCGGATTTGCGCCCAATGCCCGGCAAAGAAGCGAAAGCATTAACCGCTTCTTCAATTAATTTTGATGAAAAATTCATACTTTTATTTTTACGGCTTCCCAACGCCAGACATCCCCATCGTCTGGGTCGTGAAATTGACCAATTAATTTAAAACCCAATTTTTTCAGCACCGAACCCGAAGCGTTTTCAAAAGCTAAGGTGTGCGCCCATACTTTTTTCACTTTTTCACTAGCAAAAGCATAATTCAATAATCCTTTAGCGGCTTCTGACGCCAAACCCTGCAAGCGATAATCTTCTTTTATTTCATAACCAATTTCAACAATCCCTTCTTCATCGGGTCCGCCTTTAAAACCGCACGTGCCAAGTAGTTGTCTATCGGCTACGTGAACGATGAAAAAGCTGCCCCACGTCGTGCCATTGTATTTATAAGACTCATAAAAAAAAGGCAATGCCTGCGCCATATCTGAAAACGTCGTCCATTGCTTAGGTGTTTTCACTTTCAATAAAAAACCTAATTTAATTAAATTGTTTTTCATCGCTGCCTTAAAATGGGCATCTTCAAACGGCATCAGCCTCAAACGTTCTGTTTCAATCATTCGGTTAAATTTTGGACAAAAATATAAATAAAAATTGTATTCGCTGTTTTTATGAAAATTATGAATCAAGTTCTGCTTTTTTTAAACTGAAAACAGGGGTTTGTGTTATTCATACAGTATCTTTGTGTTCTTAAAAATTTTGTACTTTATTAAACTGTTTAGACAACCAAATCAAATTATTAAACATGGCTGAAGTAATTTTGATGCCCCGCCTGAGCGACTCGATGGAAGAAGGCGAAATTGT
>JAYUQN010000113.1:0-2219 GCA_043756725.1 Saprospiraceae bacterium | reverse complement strand
AAGACGCTTCTGCGGCTTCTGTTTATGGTTCAAGAGCGGCAAATGGTGTAATCATCATCACAACTAAAAAAGGAAAAGCAGGTAATTCAAAAATTACGTTGGACGTTTTCACAGGCACACAATCGCCTACAAAAACGCCAAAAATGCAAAATTCTGCTGAACTTTTACAGACGGTACAAGAGCAAGCTAAAGGCGCAGGTATTCCTTTTCAATCGGATTTATACATCAAAAATGGTGATAAATGGGAATTGCCAGATTTCATCGTCCGTGCAGGTGCTGCAACCGCCACGCCTTTTACAGGGGGTGTAAAAGCAGGTAGCCCTTATGCCAATCCTAAAAATTATTTTTTAAACCCTGACCCGAATGGCAGTGATGGGGTGAATTATTTGATTCAACAAGCCAATAGAGAAGGTACAGATTGGTTTAAATCTGTATTTAATGATGCCCCTATGCGTAATTATCAATTGAGTGCTTCGGGTGGTAGTGCAGAAGGTGGTAATTATTTTATCAGCGGCAATTATTATGACCATCAAGGCATTTTAGAGTTGAATAATTATAAAAGGTATCAAATGCGCGCTAATACCACGTTTGCTGTTAAGAAATCAGTGAGAATTGGAGAGCATATAAACTTTGCGTATCAAACAAGCCAAGCGGGAATAGGCAATCCGAGTGAAGGTTCAACGCTTACGAATTCTTATAGAATGATGCCCCTTGTCCCTTTAGCAGACGTTATGGGCAATCCGAGTGGTAGTTATGGTACGTTTTCTAATGCGGGCAATCCCCTGTTACAACAACAGAGAGCCGCATCAAATAAGGGATATTCAGCACGTGTGTTTGGCGATGTATTTGCGGAGGTTGATCTATTCAAACATTTTACGGCTAAAACATCTTTTGGTCTTGACCACAATCAGGGCAGAGGAAAGGGCTTAGGTTTCCGCAACTATGAGCATACAGAGGTAAATAGTGCCAATAGTATTGGGGAAAGCTCATTTACAAACACCAACTGGATTTGGTACAATACTTTGCGCTTTTCAAATAACATCACTAAAGATATTAAGATGGAAGCTTTGGTTGGCACAGAAGCAAAAAGCAATTACTATGTTGGGTTTAACTCAGGTGGTTCAAAATTAGATTTTAACGACCCAAGCTATCGAGTTTTGGGGAATATTTCAGATAAAAAGACAGTATTTGCGGGTGGCTATGAAGGCTCAACGTCAAAGTTTTCACTTATAGGTTCTGCTAATTTCAATTTATTCGACAAATATTTAATAGCCGCTACTGTGCGCCGCGATGGTTCTTCACGTTTTTTGAATAATCGATATGGTGTTTTCCCTGGGGTTTCTGTTGGCTGGCGCGCTTCAAACGAAGAGTTTATGAAAGGTATCGCTGCTATATCTGATTTGAAATTCAGAGTGGGTTATGGTGTTACAGGAAATGACGAAGCGAGTTCAGACTTCCCCGGCTTCAGTAATTATGGACCGAGCGCAGGAACCGCTTCTTATGACATCAATGGTACAGGCAACAGCATCGTAACAGGTTTCCAGCAATCATCAACGGGTAACCCTGATTTGAAATGGGAAACAACTAATATGTTGAACTTAGGCTTTGATTTGACCTTGTTTAAAAACTTTGATGTGATTTTTGAATGGTATAACAGAAAAACAACAGATATGATTTTCCCTGTTAAACCACCGACTACACAAAGTGCAAATATTGGACGTTTCAACCTTAATATTGGCGATATGCAAAATACAGGGGTTGATTTACAAGTCAATTATCGTGGTAGAGTTAATACAAATTTTAACTACACTGTTGGAGCCACTGTTTCACAATATAATAATAAAGTGCTTCGCTTAGATGCGAATGATAATACGTTTGTGCGTTCTGGCGGTTCTCGTATTGGCGACCTGACCATAACGCAATTGGGTGAGCCTATTTCTCAATTCTACGGCTATATCGTAGATGGTCTATGGCAGTCAGATGCAGAAATAAAAAGTGTTTTGAAAACAGCAGTGGGTGACGCTAAAGTGGGTAGATTCAAATTTCGTGACCTAAATGGAGATGGTCAAATTAATGATAAAGATGAAACGACTCTTGGTAGCCCGCATCCCAAACTTATCTATGGTTTAAATTTAGGCGTGAGCTATAAGAGTTTTGATGTTACTTTGTTCTTACAAGGTACGTATGGTAACAAGATTTACAACTACATGAAATACTTC
>JAYUQN010000112.1:0-2220 GCA_043756725.1 Saprospiraceae bacterium | reverse complement strand
ATTAATATTTCTTTCAAATTTAGCATTAAAAGCCGCTTCTAATGCCTCAATCGCCGTTTTGTTTTCCGGTGTGGTGGTCACAAAAAAGTCTCGGGTGCATTGAGCCATTGCCGCATTGACACTGGCAGGGGCGTAATAGGACAAATGCCGTTGATAAGTGGGCAAGGAAGGAATGCCGCCTACTTGCTGTGAAAGCGACTGATAGTCGTTTGATAAACCCGCTATCAAGGATTCGTACATTGCAATACCGATATAGGACAATATCCGTCCAGAAGGGGCAGGACCAAAATTAAAACCGGGCGTTGTTTTAACTAATTTTTGGTGCAATTGTATCCATTCAACTGCAACCTCATTGGAATACTTTTGGCGGCATTGCCGCAATGATAAATTGTCTTCCGAAGCTTCAACAGCAGCGTTGTTTCCTGTTTGTTGGTCAATTGGCGACTGCGTTGCATCTTTTTGACAGCTTGTGAAGAATAGAGTCGCTACGATTAGGGTAGCTAAAATGTTGATTATTTTCACGATATAGTGGTTTTAAAAAATGAGAGAATATCTTGATGTTGGCAACTTAATAAACCGAGTATTAGCCAAAGAAGAGTCAAGTGAAAGGTATATCTTACTGGGTGTGTTTTCATTATCCATAATAGTTTTGGTTAAATATTATACAAAATTATACACTATAAAAAACCCGTGATTGTATAAATGCGAACTATTGTTGTATAAAGGCGCATTTATTCAAAAGGTATTGACCTACGTTTCACCCCAAATCTCAAATCAAAAAAAAACGCTCTTTGTAAAAAACTATTTAGGAGATTTCAACAAAGAGCATTACTAAAATCAAATTAGGTATAAAAGTTTTTTAGAGTTCAGGTACTATTTTTATGGGGGTTTTTAATGTTGTAAAAACCATAACTTTACTGTATTCTGGTTTATCTTTTTTGATAGCATATGCCCGAACGAAGTAAGTTGTCTCGGCTTCTAAATATTTTAGGGTTTCGGTGAAAACTTTTTTAGCTCCTTTTTGAACAGTTTTAAAGTCACCAATAGTCGGCTCGGGATTCGTCTTAGACCAACAATGCCCTATTTGGGTTGTTTCAGCAAACCGGTTTTCAGATTTGATTGTGGTAGAACCGGGAGTTTCGTCAAAAATGACACAGATAACAACTTCTTCTGGAACATCCGTTAAATTTTGTAACGAAGCTTCGACATAACTTTTTTGGCAAGCTGTCATAAACAACATGGTGAAACAGAGTGCCAATACAGCACTTAGATTGAGTAATTTTTTCATGATACAATGTTCAAATTGTTTACAAATAATTTTTTTGAGAAATGATCTATATATAGATAAGGCAAATGTGATAGGTTTTGTGTACAAAACCATCGCACATATCTTACACAAATAGCATGGGTATGACATTTATGATAAAAAAAGGCTCTTTTTTAGCAGGAAGGAAGGGTTTTAAACGCAACACAGGGGTAAGATTTACTAATTTTTTGATATAGAGATGTGGATAAAAAAAAATTTAGGGAATCTTCACGAATACTTTACACAAGGTTTTGTTCACGCCACACTTGCGGTGTCACACCAAACTCTTGTTTAAACACCCGAATGAAATAGTTGGCATCATTAAAGCCACTGTCATAAGCAATGGCAGTAATGGTGAAATTTGAATTTAGGAGCAATTCTTTAGCTTTAATTAATTTGATGTAGCGGATAAAGTTGGTTGCAGAAAGACCTGTCAATGAGGTGAGTTTGCGGTGAACTTGTACATAGCTCAATGTTAAAATACGACAGAGTTTTTCCACATCGAAATCATAATCGTTTAAATGCGCTTCTATCGTTTTCTTTACTTTTACGACAAAAACATGATCTAAATTGTTGACCAACGAAATATTTTTTTCCGTAGGAATAGCTTCTGAATAATTGTTACCCCCCTCAGTAAAAACCGATAGGTAATGTTTTTGCAAATGTTGTCGCAACTCAAGGAGTTTTTTAATCCGCAACAACAGTTCTTCTTTGTGAAATGGTTTCATCAAATAGGCATCAGCACCCCGTTCCAAACCTTGCAACTTGCTTTCTAAGTCCGCTTTTGCAGTGAGCATGATGATGGGAATGTGACTGGTGCGTTCATCACTTTTCAATGTTTTACACACGTCAAAACCGTCTTTAAAAGGCATCATCACATCCAAAACAATGAGGTCAGGAGTTGTGTTAAATGC
>JAYUQN010000111.1:0-2221 GCA_043756725.1 Saprospiraceae bacterium | reverse complement strand
CCGTTGTCCACTTCCAATAAGCTAATTGGATGAAACCGATGGCGCCACAAACTAATACAGCAGGCACTATTTTACCCAAATGAATTCTCAAAAAATTTATTCGCTGTGAAAAACTTTTCCATGAACCGACACCCCATAAAAGAGGCAATAAGACAACAGGCAGTTCTGTCGGACGAGCCAAAGCCGCTAAGCCGATACAAATACCTATGCCCAAACCGCTTTTTACTGAGGGGGTGCTATTAAATTGCAAAATCCCCCAAAGCAGCAAAGCATACAAAGTAAAAATATAATTGTGCGCCATAGCCCCCGTTATCGAAGCATAATCCAAGTAATTTGTCGCAAAAACGATTAAAAAAAGCGTTATAGCGGTTATTTTATCTGAAAAAGCGATTCTTAATAAAACCTTTCTCAAATACCACAAGCCAAGAGCAGCTATTAAAACACTCCAAAAACTGATAGCGAATTGATAAGGTTTTGAAAAACCATCGGCTTCAAAACCCAAAGGCTTTGCCAACACATGGGCTATAAAAAACGCAGGCGCATACATAACCGCCAAGCCCGACGTGTATTTCATCACTTCATTACCCGTCGTTTGATGCACACGAGAGGCGTAATAATTGCCGCCTTGATAGTCATATTTTTTATCCAAATTACTGTGAAAAGCCACTTTTTTCAAGTCTTTGTAGATGAAAGTGGCGGGCAAATAATAGTAATAACCGCAGACATCCCAACTCAACGTGGCTTCTGAACCTGTTTTGTTCCATTTGGGGTAAAATGAAAAAGCGGCATAGAACAAGGTGGCTATGCAAAGCAAATAGGTATATTTAGAAATTTGATTCATAATATTTACGATACTATATAAATGTTTCCACAAAGTAAAAAATATTTGAAACATCCTCACGCAATGTTGTGTTTTGATTTTTAAAAATTGCAAATTTATGTCTATCAACATCTTCTGGTTCCGCCGCGACCTTCGCCTAAATGATAATGCAGGTTTATACCACGTTTTAAAATCGGCAAATCCCGTCCTCCCTATTTTCATTTTTGATACAAATATTCTCAATAAACTTGAAGATAGAGACGACGCGCGCGTCACTTTCATACACGATGCCATCACGGAACTCAAAATGCAACTCGATACATTCGGTTCAACACTTGCTGTTTTTTATGGCGACCCTTTAACTGTTTTTAAAGAATTAAGTGAAAAATATACCCTTGATACTGTTTTCACAAATCGTGATTATGAAGCGTATGCGTTGACGCGTGATAACACTTTGAAAACTTTTTTCAAGAGTCAAAACATTGATTTTCAACATTTTAAAGACCATGTTATTTTTGACTATAAAGAAGTTGTAAAAGACGATGGCTCGCCTTATACCGTTTTTACACCTTATTCTAAAAAATGGAAAATGGCTTTAGAAAGTCAAATGGAAAATTATAATGGTCAAAATATTTCTTTTTATTTGAAACCTTATCCATCTGAAACTTACTTTTCAAACTTTATAAAACTAAACGAGTTAGAAACCCAAACCAAACCCCCAATACTCATAACTCATAACTCAAAACTCATAACTCATCTCAGTATTCCGAGTCTTGAAAGCATGAATTTTATCCGTTCAAGCATTCCCATTCCTTCAAAAACAGTTGCTCGAAGTGTTATAAATACTTATGATACTACCCGCAACTACCCTGCCCTGCCGCAAAGCACCTCAAAATTGGGTATTCATTTCAGGTTTGGCACAATTTCCATTCGTGAAAAAGCCTTAGCTGCCCAAAGCCTTAATGAAACCTATTTGAATGAACTGATATGGCGGGATTTTTATGCCATGATTTTACAACATTTCCCACATATTAGCGCAGGCAAAGCCTTTCGACCTGAATATGACCGCATAGAATGGCGCAACAATGAAACAGAATTTGACGCATGGTGTGAAGGCAAAACAGGTTACCCTTTAGTGGATGCAGGTATGCACGAGCTGAACGCCACAGGCTATATGCACAACCGTGTTCGCATGGTCGTATCCAGTTTTTTAACAAAACATTTATTGATAGATTGGCGATGGGGAGAAGCCTATTTTGCTAAAAAGCTCTTGGATTTTGACTTTTCAAGCAACAACGGCGGCTGGCAATGGGCAGCGGGTAGTGGTACAGATGCCGCGCCTTATTTCCGTATTTTCAACCCAACAGAACAGCAGAAAAAATTTGATGCAGATTTTAAATA
>JAYUQN010000110.1:0-5746 GCA_043756725.1 Saprospiraceae bacterium | reverse complement strand
TGCGTTCGGTGCGGAGTTGGTCAATCATGGTGTTATACACCTTAATCAATTCATCCATTTCATACTTGCCTGTTTGTATAAATTTGACATTAAAATCCTTATCGTGCAGTGCCTCAATGCCTGTAACCAACAGGTTTAAAGGGGCAATCAACTCAGAATAGAGTGACCAACAAATCATCAGCGAAATCATTATAAAAAACTCGGAGGCGATGAAAATCAGCTTATTGTCCCGAAAAATATAGAAGGACAAGGCGATTGTCACGGCATGAATGACGATGATGAAAAGGATGAATTTGGTACTTAATTTCATTTTAGGTGAAATAAAATTTTTAGTTTGAAACAAAGGTGTATTTTTGTTTAAAATTATAAGATGATGGAACAAGGTAGTAAAATTATTCTTTTTCAAGATACCTCTTTCCGCTATAAAGGAAGATGAACTTTCCGATTTTTTCGGAAAGTTAAAATCCGTTTTTAACCTAAAAATTAATCGGCTCAATTTTAATATGAATAAAAACATCACCATAAAAATAGACAATCTCAATATTTCGATAAAAGAGGTAAACGAGCAAGAGTATATCTCTTTGACAGATATTGCACGCCTTAAAAGCGAAGAGCCAAAAGATGTTATTCGTAATTGGATGCGGTTAAAAAATACAGTTTTACTTTTGGGCTTTTGGGAGACTAAGCACAATCCACTTTTTAAAGGAGTCGAATTCGACTCCTTTAAAAACCAAGCCGGGGAGAATGCTTTTACGCTTTCCCCTCAAAAATGGATAGAAGACACCAATGCCATAGGCATTATTTCAAAATCTGGAAGGTTTGGGGGAGGTACTTATGCCCACAAACACATAGCCTTGTCTTTTGCAACTTGGGTCAGTGCAGAATTTAATCTAATGCTCATGGAAGAGTTGGATAGATTAAAAACTGAAGAAAATTCACGTTTAGGAACAGCGTGGGATGTGCGTCGTGAACTATCTAAAATCAACTACCATCTTCATACCAACGCTATTCAACAACATATCGTTCCCAAATATGCTTTGCCAGAAAAGCAACACGGGATTTTGTACGCATCAGAAGCGGATTTACTCAACAAAGTCATTTTTGATATGACATCGGCTGAATGGAAAGCACAAAACCCCGATAAAAAAGGCAATATGCGGGATAATGCTTCGGATATTCAATTAACCGTTTTAGCCAATCTTGAAAGCCATAATGCAGAGTTGATTAAAAAAGGCATTCCACAAGAAGAACGTTTTACCATTTTAGAAAAAATCTGTTTTGAGCAATTGGAAATTTTAGTGCAAAAGCAACAGCAAGAGGTGTTTAAAAAAATTAAAGCGAAGAAGTAGCTTATTCCTCTTGATACGGTATATCAAACTTCTCAAACCTTCGATACAAAGCCGAGCGTGTCAAGCCCAAAGACTTCGCCACTCTCGCCACTTTCCCTTTGTGAAAATCCATTGCCCGTTTAATCATCTGCACTTCCATTTCTTCTAAGGTCATTACGCCGACTTCGGGTAGCGTAGAAGCCTGTTTTACTGTCCGTGAGGACTCCTGTGGAGAGGGGGTGTATTGCAATTGAAAATCAACGAGTTGTAAATCGTCTTGTGGTGAAACTAAGACTGTACGCTCGACCAAATTTTTCAATTGTCGAATATTCCCTGGCAAAGGCAAGGCTTTTAACCACGCCATCGCTTCGGCTGAAATACTGAGGGGGCGGCTGTAAATTTCACTAAGATTTTTGATGAAATGGTTGATTAAATGTGGAATATCATTCGGACGTTCTCGCAAAGACGGCAATTTCACCGTTATTAAATTGATGCGGTAGAGCAAATCTTCTCGAAATTGTTGTTGTGAAACCATGTCTTCTAAATGCCGATTTGTGGCACAAACCACCCGAACATCAAGCGTTTTGGTGCGGCTACTGCCTAAGACTTCGTAGGTTCTGTCTTGCAAAACACGGAGCAATTTCACTTGGCTACTCAAATCCAAATCGCCAATTTCATCTAAAAAAATAGTGCCTTTGTTTGCCATTTCAAAGCGTCCTGTGCGGTCATAACGCGCATCGGTGAAAGCACCTCGGATATGTCCAAACATTTCAGACTCAAATAAACTCGTTGAAATGCCCCCCAAATTGACTTTGATAAATGGCTTTTTAGCCCTTAAACTGTTTTGATGCAAGGCTTCGGCTATCAATTCTTTACCTGTACCACTTTCACCCATTATTAAAACACTGGCATCGGTGGCAGCGACTTTGCCGATGGTTTCTAATATCTTTAAAAAGGCAGGGTCTTCACCTATTATATGGTTAAAATCATACTGTAAATCGAGTTTTTTTCTTGCCTCCTTGTCCCCAAAGGGGGTATCAAAAGTCGGCTTCCCCTTTGGGGGCAGGGGGGTATTTATATTTAAAACCGTGCGGATAGACTGCATCAAATGAGCATTTTGCCACGGTTTATTGATAAAATCGGCTGCCCCCAGTTTCATCCCTTTCACCGCTAAATTTATGGATGCCCAACCTGTTATGAGAATGACGGGCACTAAGGGGGTGCGCTTTTTAATCAATGACAACATTTTTAAGCCATCTTCGCCTGTTGTTTCATTTGAAAAATTCATGTCCAACAAGACCAATTCAGGTTCTGTTTGACGCAAAATATCCATCGCTTCAGTGGGTGTGGCTACCGATGAAACGTTGAAACCTTCTTTTTTTAATAAGAGTGAAAGAGAGGTTCTGATGGCTATATCGTCGTCAATTATTAAAATCATAACTACATTAAAATTTTTAAAATAAAACAAATTATTTATTTTAAAAACAACTATTTGTGTATTAATTTAAAAGCCCTTATTCTTGCACTTTCTTTCACAAAACCGAAATTAAATGAAAAATCAGAATAAAACTCAAACGCCCAAAAATAAAAAGAATACAACTGCTAAAAAAATGCCTAAACGCAAAAGTAAAGCGGGTTCACCTCATGAAAAAGACCATGATGCCTTAGCAAGAGTAGGTTTTAGCGATATAAAAGGCGTGCGCGGTCTATTGCAAACAGAACTGCCCGAAGACCTAAAAGCTGCTTTAGACTTCTCAACCTTGCAACGCATTTCCGATAGCTATACAGATGAAAGCCTAAAAAGCACTTACTCAGACAAGGCTTTTACGTGCAAAAGCCTTGAAGGAGAAACGGCTATCATCGCTTTTATTTGCGAACATAAAAGTTATATTCCTAATGAACCGATTCATATTCAATTACTGAAATATGAAGTCAATCATTGGCAAGATACAATTCTTGCAGGAGAACCCATCGCTTGTATTATTACAATTGTTATTTATCATGGTGAACATGATTGGGCGATTAAACCTTTTGCTGACTATTTTAATCTAAAAACGCCTGTTTTTAGACGTTATATTCCTCAATTCGAGATTATTTTTATTAATTTACGCAGTATGCCCGAAGAAAAGATTACGGCTAATCCCTTATTGGGCAAATTGAGAGCAGTGCTGTTATCTTTAAAATATTCGCATAATCCAAACGTTTTATTGGAATATTTTAATTTTATCCTTAACTTTGTATTAGACTCTGATGGAAATGTAACAGAAGTCGAAATACGTTATTTTAATGCTGTTGTAGAATATCTCCAAAGAAGAACACTTATAACAGAAGAAGAATATTTACAAAAAATTGATAATTTAAACGATGATTTAAAAACTATGGCAACTTCCACTTATCATACTATTCTTAGAAATGCTTATAAACGAGCAAAAATAGAAGTACAAGCCGAGGTTCGGGCAGAAGTACAAGCCGAGGTTCGAGCAGAAGTACAAGCCGAGGTTCGAGCAAAATTAGAGGAATTAGTTACAAATCTACTTCTTGAATTTAATTTTAAAGATGACAAAATAGCGAATTTAGCCAATGTTCCGCTTGAATTTGTGAAACAAATACGAGACAAATTAGCTAAAAGACCTTAATGTGTATTATCATGGTAAAACTAAACATTCGGGATATTAAAACCTTCTCGAATGTTTAGTTTTACGTTTTACCTTAGTGTTTTTCAAAATCTTCCATCCCAAAAGCCGCTAAATACGCTTTTTCATCAATCGTATTTTTTTCATTAGAATCATAATCCACGACGATTTTCCAAACACCATTGAGTTTACGCATGAAAACATGGAATTTACCGTAATCTTTCCACAGCTCTTTGCCGCTTGAGTCAACTGCTTTTAACTCAAAAACCCCTCGTTCGGAAGCCACTTTGTCATTCGCCAATCGCTCAGTGAAGCGGAAGTTGATGGTGAGTTTGAGTCCTTTTTTCTTCATATCTCCGAACCATTCCTCTACGCCATCGAAATACTCTTTTGGAGTTGGCAAGTTTTTGTTATTGGCTGCTGCTCTGATGAAATCTTCGCTTTGAAGGCTTTTATACTTTCCCGCATTGAAAGTACCGTAAGCCTCAATGAATGGTAACCAAACATCACGGTTGATTTCTTTCAAATGATCGGTTTGGCTCTGGGCATTTACCGATACGAAAATCAAAAAAAGAAGAAAAAATAGACTCTTTTTCATAGCGAATGAAATTTTAAAATGTGATGAAATACCCCTCTCCAAAGGAGTCCCTTGGACAGTAAATTGCGGATTTCAGATTTAGGTGGGGCATATTCCAAAATCCCAGAACGAAAATTGTTTATTTTGTAAAAAATTTCCTTAGATAGTCAATACTGGCTGGTGTTTGTTCAAATGAACGGGAGGATTCATCTTCAATAAAATAATATTTAATGCCCAATTGTCGGGCTGTTCTCATTATATCGTCTGTATTCACTTCGCCTTGCCCTATGGCAACATTGGCTTCAACGTCCATGCGCCCAAATTGATTGCAAGCGGTACCTTTAGTGCGGTCTTTTATGTGCATGGCTTTCCAACGGGTAGGGTAGCGTTTCAACCATGAAACAGGATTATGCCCAGAATGAAAAACCCAATTAATGTCCATCTCATAATTGACATACAGTGGATTGGTTTGATTCATGATTAAATCCATCAAGTAATTGTCTTTGTATGGTCTGAACTCGTAGCCGTGTGGGTGATACAACAAAGATAGTTTATTTTCAGCTAATTTTTTACCTGCTTTATTAAATACTTTAATGGCTTTTTGAGCTTCCTCTAAAGTAAAACCACCTTCTACGTGCGGAATCCAAAAGCACACCACGAATTTTACACCTAATACTTTAGCTATTTCAATAGATTTAGCCAATTTGCTTTCATCTTCCAATTCCGCAAATTCGGCACCACATCCAATGGCTTTTAGCCCAAATTCATCGAGGTTTTTCTTAAAATCTTGTGGTGTTAAGTCATAAAAACCCGCACATTCTACCTCTTTGATGCCCAAATCTTTCACCCGTTGGAAAGTGCCTCGAACATCTTGCTTGAATTGTTCTCTAAAACTGTATAGCTGTATGCCTACGGGTGAGGGTTTGACAGTTTGAGAACACGCATTAAGCGCAAGGCTTAAAAAAAGGATAAAAGCTAAAATTGATTTCATCTTTAGTGTAGTTTAAATTTTGTTGATAGATGTATTTTTAATTTCAGCTACGAATTAAAGACATTTTAAGTAGGTTTAAGTGATTATTCGACACTTATTCATTAGAAAAAGTGTCGAATAATCACCTATACATGAAACGGGGTAAAATCCCGAAAAGCGAAGACGTTGCAGTGCAACGTCTCTACGTCATTTCACATCACATTTTTAGGTATTTTGC
>JAYUQN010000109.1:0-5747 GCA_043756725.1 Saprospiraceae bacterium | reverse complement strand
CGGGGTTTATGTAGAGACGTTGCACTGCAACGTCTTAAGTTTAGCAAGTTTTCGCCATAATCAAGACGTTGCAGTGCAACGTCTCTACGTAAACCTCGAGTATAAATCCTTAGCTTAATGGCATTGCCCTTCAGGGGTAGGGGAGTTGCTAAGGCTTTTTAAGAGTGCCAAAGTAGAACTAAAAACTAACCCAACTACATCAAAACTTGCTTTCTTCCAATAACAACACAATTTTATCTTCCCATTCTGCATATATCAACAGGCGTTCCGCTTGTCTATTATTGATTTTTTCAGCGTTAAACCGAAAAGAATCATAACCGTTTTTTAAGTAAAAAAAGCGAAAATGACCGGCTTTATCCACCAAAACAAGGTAGGGAATGGATTTTTGAACAGGTAAAAATTTATCCATAAAATTGCGGGCGTTGGCTATCAAAGGAAAATGGATGGGTTTTTCTTTCATCACTTTTCTTTCACTGTCCGTTATCGGTATGTCCATAAAAGATAAGATTTCAAAGCCTTTTCCATGATATTTTTCAATCAAATTATTTAAAATAGGTATTTCATTGTCGAAAGAAGAATCCCAAAAATTGAAAAAATGGAGCAACAGTACCCGCCCGCGATAGTAGGCTGGACGATGAACAATGCCCAACGTATCGGGCGCATCAAAATCGGGAATAGGGGTTTGCACTAAGGCTTTGAGGGTGCTGTCTCGGCGTTGGCGTTTTTCTATCATTAAGCCTTTGAAATTGTCCACTTTATTTTTAAACATAAATGGAATCAACCCTTTTCGGAGAGAATCGGCTTGTACGGGGTTATCAATTTTATAAGAATAAAAAGCAAAATCGCCTTCATAATTAATCATAAAGGATACCAAAGTATCAGAAACCAGAGCAATTCTATATTTAGGTTCTTTAACAGCCTGCAAACTGTCCGTTTGCGCCAAAATACTGAGGGGGGGTAAAAACAGAACAAGGTGTAATATAAGTTTGTACATGATTGGTTATTTTAAGCGTTTAGTTTTAGTTATATCCTGTAAAACGGTTTAACAAGTTTTTCTATTTTCTAAAAGTATGGCTATTTTATTTTTTTAACTCACATACCAAAAAGAGCTGCCTAAAAGCTCATTATTCCTTAACAATAAAAATGTATTAAAAAAAAATTAGAAAACATTTATCGAACCCTTTCGTTTATGGAAGAAAACCTTTATATTTGCTTTAATTGAAATTTATCTTTACGTGAAATGTTCAATATGAAATAGGAACACCATAATAGTAACCAAAGCTAAATCTACATGCCAACGGAATGATTGCACATATTAAATTGCCCAAACTGGTTTCAAGAAATTATTTTTTTCAAAACCCACGTAAGTCGCTTTTCACGGGGGTTCTCTTTTTTTGTGTTTCAAACTTTTTAATAGCTCAAACACAAATATCGCCCAAACGAGAGCTGAGGGGCGTATGGGTCGCTTCGGTTTTGAATATTGACTTTCCCTCATCCTCCACTACAAGTGAATGGACTTTAAAAGAGGAATGGGTGAAACTGCTCGAGAAGCACAAAGCGATGGGTATCAACGCCCTTTTTGTGCAGATTCGCCCTGTGGCAGATGCGTTTTATCCCTCTCAGCTTGTGCCCTGGTCAAGCTATTTGTCTGGAAAATCGGGCACAGCCCCTTCCAACAATTTCGACCCTTTGGAGTTTATGATAGCCACGGCTCATGGTTATGGTTTTGAATTTCACGCATGGCTCAATCCTTATCGGGCTTCAATGGACAATCAATCGCCTTCTATGTTTGCTGAAAATCACGTCATGCGGGCGCATCCCGATTGGTGTGTGCGCTACGGAAAACGCTATGTCATGAATCCGGGTTTGCCCGAAGTACGCGCACATTTCAATGAAGTTGTGGCTGAAATTGTTCAAAAATATGACGTGGATGGCATTCACTTCGACGATTATTTTTACCCCTATAAAAACGGAAATGAGCAGTTTTCAGATTGGTCAACTTTTCAAAAATATGGCTCTGGTTTTTCAAATATAGACGATTGGCGACGCAATAATGTGGATTTGATGGTGCATGGCATTTCAAAACTTATTAAAAGCATCAAGCCCCGTGTGCAGTTTGGTATCAGTCCTTTTGGCGTATGGCGCAACAGTTACAAAGACCCCGAAGGCTCGCAAACACAAGCGGGTTTGACGTGTTATGACGACCTTTATGCCGATATTCGCAAGTGGTTGCGTGAAAGTTGGATTGACTATGTCGTGCCGCAAGTGTATTGGAATATTGGTTTTCAGATAGCAGAGTTTAAAACAATTGTGAATTGGTGGGCGCAAAATTCGGCAGGCAAACCCATCTATATTGGCATGGGTGCTTACCGCATTGGGTCAACCAGCAGCCGCGAACCCGCTTGGCGCGACCCCGGTGAAATAGGGCGTCAAATTCGCTTTTCTCGGAGCCTCAGAGGCGTGAAAGGTGCTGTGTTTTTCAGCTCTAAGTCATTGACTAACAATCCTTTAGGCATAGCTGATACCTTGCGCAATAATTATTATAACTCCCCTGCTTTGACACCGCAAGTCCTAAAAGACACGAGTCTTTTGGCTTGCGAACCGCCCGAATTGCGAGACGTAACAGCCAGCAACGGTGAGGTCTTCCTGCGTTGGAAACCCAGCCGCACCACCCTGCGTCGCCATCCGTTTCAATATGCTATTTATCGTTTTGAAAATAATATCATAGATTTCACCAATGGTAAAAACATTTTGACGCTTATTCCCTACGATTCTAAAAGGTTAGAATACATTGATAAAAACGTGGAGGACGATATAGCCTACACTTACGCCATTACGGTTGTGGATTGTCAAAATGAAGAAACACCTGCCGAAGATGTCTATCAAATTGGTGAAAATAAGACAGTACCTATCCCCGATATTACGTCAAATACCTCAACCAAGACTAAGAAGGTGAAAGTGAAAAAGAAAAAACGGTGTGGTTTTTTTAGACGGTTGTTTGGGGGGTGTTGAAATGACCCCCTCAGTAGGATTGATATATTTGTAAATACAAGTATATCAATTCTACCCTAAAAGAGTAAAATTTGCCTCCCTTCTTCTTTTCAACAAACTGTTGTTGTAACTTTGTTATAATTTCATGAAAGTTGTTTTTAACTGTACATTTTAAAAACCTTTTACGTCTAAAACTTCGTAGGTAGGTTGATTAGAAACAGCAACGAACTATAACAAAATGATTCACACTCGCTATGAAAAAAACGACATTGACCAATCTCTTAGTGCTTTTTACAATTTGGCACTTTTCAGCTCAAAACATCATACTTTCACAATTTCCAAAAAACAATCAACTCATTCCTCGCAATGTCTCTACCAATAAAGGGACTTATACCCTATCGGGTTATGTCACTCATAACTTGGCAGACACCTTGGTCGTTACTGTTTTTCGAGAAGCCCTACAAGTTTCTACATGGACTTTCCCTATCCAATTGAAAGATGGGCGTTTCAATTTCACACATACTATTGAAATTAAAGCGGAATTGGCGAATTACAGCGTCGAATTAAACATTTTTAACAAGGGAACACTCCTTTTTTCAAAAAAAGCAGACCGCATTGTGGCAGGTGATGTCTTTATCGTCAATGGTCAATCGAATAGCAATGGCTCACTTGACTTCATTGACTATGACCCTTTTATGCGGTCTTATACGAATGAAAAAGGTTGGACAGAGATTCAACATACGCAACCCAGCAGGTGGTGTCCTCGAATGGCAAAACGCATTATTCAAAATTATAAAATACCTGTTGCCATTATTAATGAAGCTTATGGGGGTGAGCGACTGTATTTTTTTCTGAAAAACAATAACCCTACAAGCAACTACAATGCGTTGATAAATAGGTTGAGTGAGGCTGAAATCTATGAAAACGTGCGGGGAATTTGTTGGTGGCAAGGCGAATCAGATGGTTGGGAAACGCCTTTGGATACGTTTAAAAAGCAATTTAAACAACTTTACGCCGATTGGCAACGGGATTACAAAGTTCCTGTTTTCTATTTTCAAGTCCGTTTTAGGTCGTGTGGTCATAAAGTACCCGGCATTATGGAAACACAAAGGCAAATATTAAAAGAGCTACCCAATGCCGAAATCATCAGCCCTAATGCCGCTATGCAGAACGATAGTTGCCATTTTTATTATAATAATGGCTACGATTCGTTGGGCAGTCGCCTTTATCGGCTCGTGGCTGCCAAATTATACAATGCCTCTTCCACCAATGTGCGTTCGCCCGATGTTGAAAAAGCATGGTTTTCTAAAACCAATGAAATAACCATAAAGATGAAAAATGTGGTGGGTTCGTTAAAAATAATTGGAAAACCGTGGAATGACTTTGTGCTGAATGGTGTAGAAACCCCAATAACAACTGGTAAAATAACGGATGATAAAATTATTCTGTCTTTTCAAGCAGATTCGGCAACAGTGAAAAAGATAACAGGCGTTTCATACATAAGCCATGTTACCCAAAACGAAGATTGGATAGTCAATCCTTTGGGTTTGGGCATTCTTTCATTTTACAATGTGCCGATAAGTGATACCGCTACAAATGTCAACGATACTTCGCAAGAGATAAATAAAATGACAATTTATCCGACCATAAACGAAGGTTTACTTTATTTCACGCTTAAAAACAAGACAAAACAAATTGAATACGTAAATATTTATACTTTAGATGGTCGCAAAATCTTACAACACACCATTCCTTTTGACCAACAAGAAGGGACAATTGACGTTCATAACCTTGCCAAAGGCATATATATTGTGCGCTATACTGAGGGGGGGGCTGTTGTAAAATTTTTGAAGATTTGACGACCGTAGCATACGTTTCGCTTAAAATTTAAGGTAGTTTTGTAAAATTAGTGGGTTCAGATAGTCAAAATCTAAAAACCCGAAGGGTTTGAACGTGAATAACCCTTGATGCAATCAAGGGGCGAAGCGTGAAGTAAGTGTAACAACGCCGAAGGCGTTGAATGTGGGTTAAACGCAACACGATTATTCAACGCCTTCGGCGTTGTGGCAAGCGTTCCATCGCCTGCCCCCCTGATTGCATCAAGGGTTATTCTCGTTCAAACCCTTCGGGTTTTTTGATTTTGACAACTTGATCCTACTAATTTTACAAAACTATCCTAAATTTTAAGCGAAACGTATGCTGTAGCGGCGACGAATGACTCTTTATTTGACTTTAGTCCAACTAAAATCTTGTCCATACCGATTATACATTTTCATATCCAGCGCCTTGTCATTTGTGAAATTAAGTGTAAAAGTTTCAGCAGAACCTAATGAGCCATTTACAAAAACTTTAAATCTTATAAAAATGCCGTCTTTGATAGACCATTTATAGGGCGTCACTTGTGTCGTGTTTGACACTTTAAAAGTGGTCGTCAATCTGGCATTCCCATCTTTAAAAATATCAAAAACATGATAAATTGCTTCCCCTGATGCCCATTTTCCGACAATTTTATCATTTAAAACATAATCTGAAACAGCCGTAAACTTGGGCTTTTCATTGGATTTTTCATTGCTTTGTTTTTGAACAACAGGATTGGGTACATCCCCATTTTGCGTTTCTTGCGCTTGTTTCCAACCTTGTGCCACTGCTTCTAAACGCGCATTTTTATTCGGATGCGTAGCCGTTTCAGATTCTAAACTGAACGTGCGAATGCCCGCTTGCGCTTGATCAAGCGTTGCACCCAAACGCAATAACAC
>JAYUQN010000108.1:0-16782 GCA_043756725.1 Saprospiraceae bacterium | reverse complement strand
AAAAGACAAATAGCGCACCGTCTGTTTCTTAAAAGGGCTTTTAGCTTGAATCACAATCCCTTTATCTGTTTGATTTTGAATGGTAAAATGGTCAATTTCCAAAGGTTTTTCATCCGCTTTTTTATGAAGGGCTTCCTTTTCAGTCTGTTTTTTCAACTGTATTTGAAGCGTATCTTTCTCCAAATTGAGGTCGTTGACGATTTCTTTCAAATCCATGTAAGCGGCTTGGGTTTGCTCATAAGCGGCTTTGGTTTGGGTGAGTTCTTGAGTCAAGCGAGCATTTTCAGTGGTGCGTTTTTGGATTTCTAACTCCAAAGGCTTTGTGTCTTGGCACGCTATAAAAAGTAATAAAACGGGATATAATTGTTTTAATTTACGCATAATTAGTCGGTTTTGATATATTTATAAAAATAAAAAGCAAATATATGATTATTTTTACTTTTATAAAATATTTCGCACCTGTAGCTTCGGCTTTAGCCGAACCCGTATAAACGGCTTCAGCCGTTGTTCTACATTGTAATAGCACCAACGGCTAAAGCCGTTTATACGGGTTCGGATAAATCCGAAGCTACGTTTGCAACCCATACTCCTCCACAAACCATTTATATATCGGCGACCCCCTCAGTATTTCAGCATTCCCAACCACCACCAAATGCTGCCGTGCTCGTGTGAGGGCAACATTCAATTTTCTATCCACACCTTCTTCTGAAAGCGAAACCAGAGAAGACAATTGCGAGGCTTGATTGGTGCAAAGCGACAACAAAATCACATCCCTTGCGCCGCCTTGATACCGCTCAACTGTATCAATCGTGATATGGTCTATATCAAAATTTCTATCTCTTAAAACGGCTTGTATTTGTGCAATTTGCGCGCGATAAGGCGTAATGACGCCTATACTGAGGGGGTGTAAAATGCGCCCATTTTCATGATAAAGCCGCTCAAAACATTGCACCAAATCGCCTATCATCAAGGCTTCGTGGGCATTGGTTTTATTGAAATTATTGGACGTGTCTCTATCGGTATTGATGAATAAAACACGTCTTTCACGTAAAGCTTTTTCAATACTATTTTTACTTACAACTAATTGAAAATCAATACTTTGCACTTGAAAACCATTCATGCCTTCGGGCAATATTCGGAGCTTCCTTTCATAAAACGTTTCACTCGGAAAAACCATAATCTCTTGGTGCATCCGACCTTGATGGCTCAACACATCATAAGCTCCCGTCCATTCTTCTCTCACAGCCCGTTTATAAAGCCTTTCAAACAGCGAATTTCTGAGGTTTTTTAAGCCAATGCTGTTCAAATCCACATCTTCAATTTTAGATTCATCCTCCGCTTGTGTCACCACGGCGGGCAGTTGTTTATGGTCTCCTATGAGGGTGAAATGCTCAAAATGAGGCAATAAACCCACTAAAAGCGGCTCTAAAATCTGCGACGCTTCATCTATTAAAACACGATGAAATTTTTTCAAGTGAAACAACTCCTGCTTGCCCGACATGGAAGCCACCGTTGCCACAAAAATGCGATGCCCTTGAATCACTTCTTTCAACGCCTTTCGGGTACTGATTTGCCCAATTTTATAATCCAATAATTGCTCATGGTATCGGGGAGACGTGGCGTAGCGTGACCCAATGCGGATATAGTTGTTTTTCACCCCTTCGCCCAAGTTTTCTATGGCTTCACAAATTTCATCAACAGCTCTATTGGTATAAGCTAAAAGTAGTATATTTTCATCCGTATTGTGTAAAAAATGCCCGACTAAATGTTTCAACATCACACTCGTTTTACCTGTGCCGGGCGGACCCCAAAGCAGAAAATAGTCTTTTGAAACGACTATTTTTTGAAAAATACGGTTTTGCTCTTCCGTCATTTCACTGTTTAAAACGCTTGTTTCTGGCGTTTTTTCAGGCACTTGTGGTGGAGCCAATGCCAATAACAAGTCCCTTTTTCGCTGACTGGCTCTTGCAAATTCAAACAAACCACGATACATGCCGTTGAAACTACTGTCCAAAAGGTCGTGCTCAACGTGCCAAAAATCGGTTTTATCAAACAAATATTGGTTTAGTTGCCGACAACGCAAGCGCAAAGTCACCGTGTTTTTTTGCATAGCAACAATATTGCACTTGAAAATTTGATTATTCAACACCGAAGCGACCCCCTCTCCGTAGGGAGTCCTTTGGACAGTATCATCCGTATTTGGATACAAAACCACAATATCACCGACTCTAAAATTCGCTAAAGGATTGGTTTTTTCCGTTTTTTCAAAGACAATAAGCGCGTCTTCTGTTTGGCTTTTATTGTCTTGTATTTTTAAAAAGCTGAAAATATTGAAATTTTCCTCTTTGGTTTTAATATCATCGAGCCAAAGAGCCGCCACGCCGTTAATGGTTTCAATGCCTTCAATACCCACTTTTGCCAATTGATGTTCTCTTGCGGTGAAAGAGGCAAAAGCTGAAAAATACTTTTTTTCTAAATCAGATAAGCCATTATAGGTTTTTTCAAACAGCACAATATTGCTTTTTTCAAAACCACTGGCTCCTAATAACAGCTTATCTATCAAGCGTTTAAATAGCGAATTTCCCCCTTTAGGGTCGGGGTTTTTATTTAGATTTATTAAAGCTTGTTCTAAAGCTAAAACTTGATTGCGCACATTCAACGCCTCGTACTGTTGGGCTTTTATGGCGGGTGCATATTTCAAATTGTCGGTATCTAAAACCGAGTAAAGTATGTAATTTGTGGGGTCTGTTTTACCTTTAAAAGCCGCATCAATCAGCAAATCATATAGGAGTGTTTGGGTGAAATGATTGACGGAAATACCGTAAACATTGGGCTTAAAAGGCTTCCCACTTTTCAACTCCACGATAGCCGATTTTTGATTATTGGGATTTTGATAAAACAAATCCAAACGCCCTTGCAAGCCATATTTGGGCGCATAAAAAGACGGTTCAAGATAGCAATGTGCACGGTCAATTCCCTCTTTAGGCAAGCCGTTGACCATCATGGTTTTGATATGGATGAAATGTCCTTGCGAAGCGTCAATGATTTCACGAAAAGCCCCATCGTCATACGTACAAAAAGCTAAAGGATTGATTTTGAAGACTTTGCGAATGGTTTCTTGAAACGTAGCTTCGGGATTAGCGACCAATTCGTCTAAGAAAAAATTGGCGATATGCCCTTTCATGATGCTCGTAGAAACCGACATCGGCAGAAATTTGTTGAGCAAATGCAACAAAGGCTCTTCACCAACGGGTCTGAAACATTCGGCAATAGCAGTCACGTCTATCAAATGATCGGGTTCAATGACAAAAGCGCGCGGTCGTAGCCCCCCCTCAGTATCCACCTCAATATCGAACAAATTTAAGGTAATGGGGTATCTAAAAACCCGCTGAATCATCGTGACGGATTTCTTGAAATTTTCATTTCGGTCAGCGAGATTGTACTTTATTTTCACAGCAGTGCCCGTCTCTTCATCCGTGCCTTCAAATGTTTCACGAGCCGTATCATCCTTCATAATGACGACCTGCATGAAAGGCATACGCCCCTTGATTTCAACATTTTTAATCTTATAAAAATCAGGCGGTGGCAGTATGTTGAGAATCTCAACGGGCGGGTCTTCTTGATAAAAGGCTTTCACGGCATCCGTGACAGCCCTTAAACCCAACTGATATTTCAACAACATATCTTGTTGATTATCAACCTTTTGAGCCGCTTTTCTGAAAGCATGAATGTGAAATTGCAGCCTCGGCGGCACTTGATATTTTTGAAAAGCAAAAGCTATGCGGGAGAAAAAAGTCGTAAATTGAATACGCTCTTGCTCTGTGACGTTGAAAAAAACAGTGTGGAGTAATTGATACAACGCCTGAACGTGTTCATACTGCACCGTAGGCGTTCCTTCGGAAAGGGGGGTATCAACGGGATGTTTTTTCAGAATTTCAGCGTAAAAAAGCTTGGCAAGCTCTTGATGTTTCATAGATGATTGAATTGTCAGGTGATTTTCAGTTGCAAATAATAAATATAAGTAGTGCTCAAAGACAAAAGTATAAAAATAATGGATAATTTTAACAATTTTACTGACGGAGGTAAAGCCCGAACAATTTTGTAGCAACAATAAACTTTTTCCCTTTATATTTGCAAATAAAACAGAGTTATAAAGTATGAAAATAAGAAAATTGCATATCAAAAATTACAAAGTCTTTGACGACCTTGAATTGGATTTTACGGATGCTGATGGTAAAACATTGGATAAGGTGGTGTTGGCGGGGGTCAATGGGTGTGGGAAGACGACGGTTTTGGAGATAATTGCAAAAATTGTAGATGGTACTATTTACGATTACTTTCGTATGAATCTTAATAGTTCAATAGAAATTGAAATAGAGCTAACTACTAAAGAAAAGAAGGAATGTCAAGGGATTTTACATATAGTAGCAGAAGACCTCCAATTTAATAATGAGCATTTAAGTGAATCACAATTGATATTTTCCTTTCCGTTAATTTCAGAAGCAAGTTTAGTATTTCTTCAATCTTTAAGGAGCAAAATTTCTACTTTACTATATATGCCTGTTGATATTTTTAAAAATAAGGTAGCTAATGGAAATAATGTAAGAATTATCCATTTAAGTTCTTATATTCAAAATATTAAAGCAACTATACTTGAAAGAATTACGGATGACATGTTTAAAAATAAGCATAAAGCACCATTCTTTAGTATTGAAAAAGAGATAAACGAAATAAACTCGATTCTTTCAGATATGAATTTAACTACTAAATTAGTAGATTTTGAATCAAAAGAACTTGTATTTGACAGTGTAAATGGTAAAAGAATTCTATTTGAAGATTTATCAACAGGAGAGCAAACTTTGTATTTTAGGTCTATCTATTTAAACCAATTGAGTCCTAAAAACACAATTATCTTGATTGACCAACCAGAAGAGTCATTACACCCAACATGGCAGCAAAAAGTCTTACAATTATATCAAAATATAGGTGAAAACAACCAAGTCATAGTTGCGACACATTCACCTCATATAATAGGTGCGTGTAAAGCCGAAGAGGTTTTTTTACTAGAAATAGAGGGGAATCATTTAGAAGCTGTGCATCCAAAATATACAAAAGGACATTCAATTGACTATATTTTGGAAGTGATGGGGACAGACCCTAACGATACGGTTGTTATCAATATTGTAGATGATTATTTGACATTAATGCGAAAAGGTCTGCATGAAACGGAACGTGGGTTGAAATTAAAAACTCAAATAGATGCGCTTAACCTTGACCCCAATAGCGAAGAAATGCGCAGATTGGATTTAAGTATGAGGCGTATAAAAGTAATAGGCGTATGAGATATTTTCAAAGGAAAGCTCTTTCTCCAAGCATCCAAAGTCAACTTTCAAAGAAAACAACAACCAATTTTGGTAGCTTGACAGTTCTTCAACGTAATGAAATTGTTGCTAAATTATTGGCTTCACAAAAGGCTTTATGCGCCTATTGTGAGTGTCAAATTTCCTTTAAAATGCATCATATTGAGCATTTTGAAGAACAACATGATGCGCCAACTCGGGTATTTGATTATACAAACCTTGTTTTATCGTGCGAAGGCAATAGAGACCCTGCCACTCGCCCTGAATCTACCGCAGATGCTAAATTCAGAAAAAGCAATATTTCATGCGGTCATAGAAAAACGAAAGGACATCATGGTGAGATTGAAATTGATTATACCCTGTTATTGAATCCAACGAATAATGTTTCTGCCTTGTTTTCTTACTATGATGGGGTCATAGAGTCGAGTAAAATTTGTACACCTAATCAAAAAACTCAAGTAGAATATACCATAAAACGCTTGAATTTAGATGCTCATAGAATTGAAAATGAAAGAATTAATGAGATAACGCTTATTCAAAACCAGTTAAGTTTATTGACTGAAATTCAGCAAAAAGCTTTCATCAGTTCCTTATTAGATGAAACCCAAGCTGCACTTAACCCTTATTTTTCGACTGTAAAAGATAACTTTGGGTTTATGCTTTTGTAAATGGTACAAATGTATAAAACCTTAACATAGATCAAGTTTTTTTCTTACCCTACATCATTGTTTAAACATCGTTTTACCCCCCATCTTTGCACCATCATTTTTAACAATCTATAAAATGAATAGAAAATCATTCTTAAAAGGACTGGCAGCTTTGCCTTTAACTTACTCTGCAATGAACCTAAATGCGTTTGATAAATTGACAGATTCTTTTGAATCTTCGGATAAAATGCCTGCGCTTTTCATCGGGCATGGCAGCCCCATGAACGCTATTACGGATAATCCTTACCGCAAAGAATGGGCGGAATTGGGTAAAAAACTGCCTACTCCCAAAGCTATTCTGTGCATTTCAGCACATTGGCTTACTAAGGGAACTTTCGTCACCATGACCGATAAGCCGCAAACCATTCACGATTTTGGGGGCTTTCCTGATGAATTGTTTCAACAGCAATATCCTGCACCGGGGGCAAAGGATTTCGCTAAAACCACGATTGATAATGTGAAAGGCGTAACGGTGCATGAAGATTATGAATGGGGACTTGATCATGGCACTTGGTGCGTCTTGAAACCGATGTTTCCAGATGCCAAAATTCCTGTTTTTCAGATGAGTTTGGACTATACTAAGCCCCCTCAGTATCACTACGATTTGGCGAAACAATTGGCGTTTTTGCGTAAAAAAGGCGTTTTAATTATCGGAAGTGGTAATGTGGTGCATAATTTTATTGGTTTCCGCACAGGCGGTGGTTACTACGATTGGGCGCATGAGTTTGACAATTTCATTAAAGATAAAATTGAAAAACATGAAGACCAATCGCTTATTGACTATGAAAAATTGGGCAAATTGGCATACCTCGCTCACCCGAGCAATGACCATTATTTGCCCTTGATGTACAGTTTGGGTTTGAGAGATGCGGCAGATAAACTCACGTTTTTTAATGAAACGATAGATTATGGGACGATGTCTATGCGTAGTGTCATTTTTAATTGAAAATTTTAACAATCAAATATTTAATTTATTATGAAAAAAGTATTAATTCTTTCCGTTTTCGCCTTAATTGGCTTGATGTCTATGACAAAACCCGGTCCTACAAGTTTCAAAGTAGATGCCGCTAAGAGTACCTTCAAATGGAGTGGTAAAAAAGTAACGGGCGCACATTGGGGCTATGTGAAATTTACTGATGGCACTTTGGCAATTGAAAAAGGTGTTTTACAAGGCGGTTCTTTCAACGTGGATATGAACACGATTGATTGCCAAGATACGCCGGGCGAATGGGGTCAAAAATTGGTGGGTCACTTGAAAAGCGATGATTTTTTTGGTGTTGAAAAATTCCCAACATCCACGCTCGTAATTAAATCAGCGACCGCAAAAGGCAATAATCAATATGATGTTAAAGCTGATTTGACCATCAAAGGCGTTACAAATGAAGTGACTTTTCCTGCAACGGTCACAATTGTAGGTAATACAGCGACAACTGTGGCGAGTTTTACCATTAATCGCACTAAATATGGTGTCAAATATGGCTCTGGTAGCTTTTTTGACAATTTGGGAGACAAAGCGATTGAAGATAATTTTACAGTTGATGTGAACCTTGTGGCTGTAACGGATGCGCCTATTGTTGCGCCTGCTGCTGCTAAAAAAGCGAAAGCGAAGAAAGCGAAAGTCGAAAAAGCAACGAAGTAATTAGGCGTTATTCAAAAAATAATCTACCCGCTTTTTCTTGAAAACCTTTTGGAAAGTTAGCAACTTCCAAAAATTGTCGGTATTTTATTTTTTGTATCGCCCCATAGTAAAAATAATAGAACTTGATTTTGCAACAATACCTTTCTTAGTATTTTGACAATTTTTTTGGGTCAAATACTGAGGGGGGTATTTTTTTATGTATACACATTTTCGAACAATTTTGACCAACACATTTGGCTTATTAGTTTACAATATCTTCTATTGTATTTTTTTCAAAACAATCTGTTCTTTCAGTTTATTGGAGATATTATCAAAAAAAGCTTTAAGGTTCTGATATTCGATAGGCTGAAACACCAATTTGTTAATACGAATCAATATAACTAACTGAATTTTATTGTCGCTTTGAGAGATTGAATATTGAAATTGGGCATCCTCTTTATTGAGGGTTGTCAATGCAGATTTAGGCATTTCTTCCACTTGAAAACCCTTGGGGAGGGCGATGTTAATAACTATACTTTCTTTAACAGAATACGGTATTTCAACAGGGAAAGAACGGTCTTTAATCTTAAAAGGGGAAGACTGCCATTGTGTTTGCATGGTTGGATTCAAATATATCTTATCTTCTGTTACTTGTGCCGCATTAACGATATGACTTTTATAGCTAATTTTAAAATTTTCATTCAAATCTTCATTGTTAGAAAACTGGATTGAATCCAGTTTTACATCAATAAATTCTTTAACCCATTCCGATTGCAGATACTGACCTGATTTATCACGATTATACTTATCCCTTTCAGTCTCGCCAAAATATCCCTTGTAATTCGATTGTACAGTACCCCTCAAATCCCCTTCTTTACTTAACTCAAACGTCAAAAGTTTATTAATCCAATTGGATGGTGAAACAATATTAATCCAAGTCGCTGTTTTTGACGTTATCAAGCAACCTCTGTTATTCATTGATTGAATATTCAAGTTACCAGCGGTTCGGTTTTTATTTCCACCATCAAGTAATAGAATTTTTCCATCCTTAAGTTTTATGTGTATTAAAACATGATTAAATTGATCTAAAAAGGGATACTCTTCATACACACTACCATGTTCTCTGGTGCTAATGAGGACAGGGTTTGCCTCTAAGTCTGCTTCTCGCAACAAAGCCAAAAGCAAAAGATTAATCTCACCGCTACTGCCTCTTTGTTTTTGAAAAACATCGTTGAGCGAATTGTTTGTACCCCAAGTATAGATTTTATCCCAAGTAATTTTATTTACAAAATTATAAATTTTATGAAGTTTTACGAACTCAGTATCATCAGGCAAAAATGTATTGGAAATAGCTTTCCAAGCATCGTTGAAATTTGACATTTTAGTAAATTTTTTTCCAAAATAGTCATCTTTATATAACTCTTTTACAGCATTTTCCCAAGTTGTGAGCATTTCATCTTTTTTTCCCGTCAAACTAATGACATTCACGAGTTGAAAACGAATTCTTGTCATGTAGTTTTTAGCATTTGACATATAGGCTTCTTCTTGGATGCTAGGCAAGTTTTCTGTATAAAATGTTGCTTTAAGTCTTTCATCACGGGTAGGTTTAGCCTCTATGGTTTTCAAATTCCGTTTACCATCTATAAGATAGGTATATGAAAAACGGGCTGAAACATTAAAATTGAAGCGACTGTTGCGAGTAGGTATATCACTTTGAAAGTACCATTCTCTGAGTTCTGTAAAATTTTGAGATTCTATATAATATTCATATTCAAGGATGGCTCCTTCAATCACGTTGGGAAATGTAAATTTGAGAACTGACCATCGGTCATTTAATTTTTCATTAACGATGCTTTTCTCGTCAACATTGATATGGGAACCATCTGGCAGCCACGTACGAGCTCTGATGCTTATAAGCCGTTCATATCCATCTTTGGTATAATAAGGAATGGTGATGTTAGAGCGATTAAAAGCCGACTTTTTCAAGATTTTAATGCGCTTAGATTCTCTAAAATCAAACCATTTTGCACCATAACCAGCTACAACTATACCATCATTATTTAGTACAACTGCTTCAGCAGTAGTGTCCGCCATCCAAGTGTTCATTTTTAAGTCTGCCAGAGAAGGCATTTTGCCCCATATAGTTGTATCATTCGCCTGTGCCCTTAAAGTAGAATTTGAAAAGTGGATAAAAAGGAGTATTAAACTATATTTGTAATAATGTTTCATGGTTATCGCATTTTAATGTTTAAAAGGTATGATATATTCTTCATAAGTAGTTCGCCTTAAATAATCGGGAATTTACTGAGGGGAGTATTTTTTGTAAAATATTGACTTCAAATGAGTTACAACTCTTGGAGGGTTCTAAAACCCTCCAAGAGTTTTCCCGATTAAATAAGCTCACCTACTTAAGATTTGTGTTATTTTCTATTTTTTAAGCTGCGTTGCTTTATTTATAAAAAATAAACTAAAAAGCCTTATCTGAAACGCATTGAAATATATTTTGATACATACGTCAATAATATAAAAAAAGAAACACTACTCAGCCTCGCCACAAAGCGTTTTTGTTGATGTCTTTAAATAGCATTTGCTTTTTCTATTTGTGAAGCTTTAGCTAAAAAACCTATAAATGTATGAAAGTACATCAAATTAACAAATTTTTAATAAAAAAAAACGCCCCGCAGCCAAGCCACGAAGCGTTTTTGTTTCACTAACTAAACAATACTATCACAAAGCAGGGTCTGCAGGTGTGTTTGACTGGTTGTTATCCCTTTCAATAGTGGGATAAGGGAAAAAATTACGGTTGCGCTCTGCATTCGGGGCTGATGGGTCAGGACGGGCAAAACGACGGCTATCGTCTAATTTTAAACCCGACATGTACAACTCAATGCTACGCTGCTTGAAAATTTCTGCTAAAATAGCGGCTTGGGTTTGCGCGCCGCTGTATGCTGCTAATTTAGCTGTGACATTGAGCGGGTCAGTTGCCTTTGTCCGAATTTTGTTCAATTCGGTGATAGCTTCTGGTAATTTGTTTTGACGTGCCAAGACTTCTGCTTTGATAAGGGTCATTTCACTTGGCAAATACAAAGGAATGGGATCCAAATCGCTTTTGAAAAAACCAGTGACTTTGCTCAAAGTTGTGCCACCGAGATAGAAAGGAAGGCGCGCGTCGGTGGCTTCTGGTGCCAAAGCCCCAGTTAAACCGAAATTGGCAATACCCCCTACAACGTTATTGCTGACCAAACCTGAGCGAAAAACGGGGTTTTGATTCACAGCATCGTATTTAAATAACGATACAGAAGTCAAATTTACTAAATTAGCTGCCGCAGCCGCATCGTCCAATTTGCCGTTCATCAAACTGAAACGCGCAATAAGTGCTTGAATAGCGTTAGGGAAATCAATATCAGAGCCTACTTTGGCTTTGAAAGTAGCTGAAAGAGCATTTGCTTTTACAGCGGCATCGGCTTGTTTCAAAAGGGCAATCGCTTCATCTAAAGCGGCTGCACGGGGTTTGAAACTCGGGCGCTTGCCATCAATAAAAGCGGCTGTTGAGACGGATTCCGTAGCAACTTGCTCCCAAAATTGGGATAAAGTACCGATGGCTAAAGCTTTGAAAAAATAGCCATAAGCATCTACACCTGCCTTTGTACCCGCATCACCAATAATATTAGAATTGTCTAATAATTGTTGGGCGTAAGCTTTTACAAGGTTAGCACCTATCCAAAGATTGCCCAACACCACATTGTTCGGGCTAAGTGAGCCTTTACCCGCTTCAAGGGCGGCTAGATCGCCGTTGCCTGTGTTCAAAACGATCAATTCTTTAGTGGCTAAACTATTGCAAATAATAGCATTATACAAGCCACTCGTTGCGCCAACTGCCCATTCACGCCGTATACCCACTGCTAAACCCATCAACCCATCGGGCGATTTTAGGACCTCCGCTTTTGTTGCAGCGTTAGGGTTTATGTATTCTTTAGTGCAACTACTGGGTAATAACACTGCCGAAAGAAATATAGCTGAATATATCAATTGTTTCAATTTCATTTTTATATTTTTTAAATTTGAACGATTGTTGTGGCGAATCCATTCGCCAACAGTGTGTGCTCGATGATTCAAATCGCCGTTATAACTGTATTAAAATTTCACACCCAAACGCACCATAATAGTTCGTGGAATGGGTACTGCGCCAAAGTCGTCCCCTCTTACTTTATCACTTTGACCCGCTGAGTTGGCTTCGGGGTCAAAGCCTTGATATGTATCGAATGAGTGTAAATTGCGACCAATTAAGCTGATATTGATACCTTCAAAACCTTTGATTTTACCAATATCGTAACTCAAAGACAATTCACGAATTTTAACAAAAGAACCGTCTTCAATATGCTCTTCTTGAATACGTGCGCCATTGATGCCGCCCGCAACAGATGCAACAGTGCCACGAGGCACCTCCCCTCTGATTTCCTGTTCAGCTAAAGGACCCCAGCCCACGTTGTTGGATGTTATACGGTTCCAGTTGTAGACATCAAAACCCCAAACTGCATCTAAAAGAGTAGAAAGTGTGAGTTTTTTATAAGTCAAACTGGTGGTGAGTGAGCCTGTCCAATCGGGCGTTGGATTTCCTAAGACCTTGCGCAATTCGGTACTACCCACACCTGTTGTTTTAGGTTGTCCATCTGCACCGCGTTGTGATACCCCGCCGTCAACAGTTGATTGTACACCTCTTTCAGGTTGGAACAAGCCTTGTGTGGTTTTAAGATAATTGCCATTGGCATCACGAGCATAATAAGTGCCATAAAATGCACCGAAGGGTTGACCATTCACAACCGCTTGCGGACCACCCGCTCTTAAGAAGAAGAAACCACCATCAATGCCATAAACTTGGTTGCGGTTTCTGTTGTATAAAACGCCAATATCCCATTTGAAATCTTTGGATTTCGCAATATTAGCGTTCAACATTATTTCAAAACCATTATTGCTCATATAGGTCGAGTCACTGCTTACATTAGTAACAATACTCGTACCGCCCACAGTTGGGGGCACAGGTTTGGTTAAAAGCAAATCTGTTACTTTTTGATTGTAAATATTGATGCTCAAACCAATACGATTTTTCAAGAAAGCAAAGTCACCCCCAAACTCTATTTCAGTCATTTTTTCAGGACGAACTGCGGGGTTGGCAAAAGCACGAGACGGTGTGATGGCTGTTTGACCCGTAATAGAAGATAAAAGATAATTGTCAAAACGGTCATAAGCCAAAATACCTGTCAAGTTACCTGCTTGACCATAAGCCGAGCGCAATTTAACGGAAGAAATAAGGTTCTTATTTTTTATATAATCATTTAATACCCAGCTTCCTGATATTTTAGGATAAAAATTCCTTTGATTAGCCTCTGCAAAAACAGAAGATTTGTCAATACGACCAGCGAAAGTGAGGAATAATTGCTCTTTCCAACCAAAGGTTTGTTGAGCGAAAGCACCTGAAATGAAACGTTCAGAAATGCTTTGAACCGAACGGTTGAAAAGGTTATTAGCGGCTACTATTGTTTTACCAAAAGGGGCGAGGTCACGACCATCTTGCCCTACATATTGGTCACGATTGTACTGAATTTGATAACCTGCTGTGGATGTTGAAGTAATATCCTTAGTGAGATTCGTATTGTATGAAACATTCAAATCGTTATTCAAAAGCATCACGTTATTAGTCGCAAAACTTGCATAACCATCTGGAAAAAAGGCTGCACTCACATCGGGATAAGGTAAGCGTGGATGGTATTCATTGCCTTGAAGGGAATACATATCGGCTCCGCCAATTAAGTCAATTGTCAAGCCTTTTACAGGGAAAAGGCTGAGTTTGAAATTGCTAATAGTGCGGTACGTTTGCTGTGTGATGTCGAAGGTTTCTATAATACTGAGGGGGTTAATCCGTACTTGTTCTACAGCCCGAAGTTTACCATTGGCATCTCTTTCATTCAAATTCCACACGTTGTCAATGATGAAAACGCCTGAAATGGGGTTGAAAAAGTTGTTGCCATTAGGCATATCTTGCGATTTTGAGAGGTTGGCTCCTAAGCCGAAAGATACTTTTGCCCAAGAAGAGAGTTGTTGGTCAAGGTTAAGACGGAGGTTGTATTTTTTAAAATTAGTACCTTTCAAAATACCATCGTTGTTAAAATAACCAACTGAGGCATAATATTGTGTTTTTTCACTACCCCCACTGAAAGAAAGATTATTTTCTGTTCCATTAGCGGTTCTAAAAAGATCGTCCCAATAGTTATAGCGTGTTACAGCGTATTTATCGGTCACCAATGTACGCGGCGTGTTGCCTGCTTTAGTGAATTTCACGCCTTGTGAAGTCAATTGAGCATCCGAACCGACAACGTTGAGCAGAATTGTCAAACGGTCTTGCGCTGTTTCAAGGCGGGCGTTGCCTTTATACCCAAAACGTTCACCTATGGTTGTCATTGCTACTTGACGGCGCAATTGGCTTGTCATAAAACCTGTTGAAAATTCAATACGCGTTTTATCAGATTTACCCCGTTTGGTAAAAATTTGCACAACACCATTGGCAGCCCGTGAGCCATATAAAGCGGCGGCTGAGGCGCCATTTAAAACCTCAATATGGTCAATATCTGCTGAGTTAACGTCCACCAAACGGTTTTGTCCTGCTGAAAAATTAGTAAGTTGGGCATCGGCATTTCTGTTGATAACATTCTGCGATGAATTATCGACTATTACGCCATCAATGATGTAAAGCGGGTCACTCGACCCATTAATAGAAGAAGCACCTCTAAGGCGTACGCTAATACCACCCGCAGGGTCGCCCGAATTCTGGGTTATTTGCGCCCCCATTACCTTGCCCTGCAAAGCTCCGAGTGTATTTGTCGTACCCGAATTTTTTAAGCTTTCAGCTTTGACAACTGAAATATTATTACCCAGTTGCTTACGGGTTGTTGTCGCAGTATTACCTGTTACGACAATTTCATCAAGATTTAATACGTCGGGTGCCATATCAAAATCTTCTGTCATAGCAGATTTTGAGGATGAAATCTGTACAGTTTTTGTACTGTTAGAATAACCAATAAAACTTGTAGCGAGGGTATATTCGCCTTCTGCGACTGTTCCTGTGAGGTTGTAATTGCCATCAAGGTCTGAAATTGTGGCAATTTGAGTGCCTTTCAACTGCACTGTCACGCCCACCATAGGCGAGCCAAGTTCATCTTTCACTGCGCCCTTAATGGTGAAAGAAGTTTTGCTTTGTGAAAAGCCCAATATCGGTAGCAGCAACATGAAGAGCATAATACCGAAAGACTGGAGTAACGTTTTTTTATTCATACATTCAAAATTTAAAAGAAAAAAGAAAATTAGGTTAAGGCTTTCGCTTAAAAAATTGGTTAAGGTTTAAATTTGATAATTCAGAGATGAGCCTCTAAGTAAAATTTGCAAAATTTGCAGCCAAATTAAGAATATATTTTGAGCTGGCATTAAATCAGCTTGTATTTTTTTGAAAAAAAATCATTTTATTTTAATTATATTTAACAAAATTGAATATATTTTAACTTTTATATACAATTTTATATAAAATGAATGCCCTGAAATATTTTAATTTTATTTGCAAAATTTGCAATTATTGCACATTATGGAAAAACTACTTTGATTTTTTATATAAAAAATATTATAACATAAATAATGAATGCCAAAAACTACCCCCTCAGTATTTAAATCATTTTGATATAAAAGTCTTACATTCGTGCCTATATTGTCTTTTAACAAATTAAAAAAAAGCAAACGCATGATTTTTTCAAAACAGTATCCCCATATTGCTTGGTGGGTAATCAATAACGGGTGGGTCGCATTGGGTACGGATGAAGACAGTGATAGTCTGATGCGTTTGATTGATACGGGGGGCACTTGTTGGGAAGATGATGATTCCGATTCCATAGATACAGCTTTGAGCAAAGCGGAACTGTTTTTAAAGAAACTTTTGCCTATACGCTTTCCGAATAGGTTTCAATTACCATAACCCCCCCCTCTCCGAAGGAGTCCCTACGGACAGTATAAAGTATTGAAAATCAATAAAATACGCATTATTTCATAAAAAATAAAATTCAATAAAATGTCTAAAACAAAAATAACGGTCAACTCAAATGGGTCTCTCAAAGTAGAGGGTGATTTTGAAATTGTAGATGCTCAAGGAAAAGAATATGGTCTGGAAGGAAGGACAACATTGGGCTTATGCCGCTGTGGCATGTCAAAAAATAAACCTTTTTGCGATGGTTCTCACAGAGGGCATTTAGAGCATGAAGCAGTGGCTTTTGATTTGCCGCCTAAAAAAGTATAATTCATAAATTTCACAATGAAAAAAGCCTTGTTGTGAAACAAAGCTTTAAATCAATTGATCGTGTTAGCTTAACTGAGTATAATATCTTTTAGGAAATGATGAATGATGAATTAAGAAAGCGTTGTTCCGTAGGAATCCCTATGGGAATAATCAATGCTTTACAATTTTAAAAATGATACTTTATTATTTTCACGTTCCTTAGTATAAGTGTCTCTTAAATTTTTGGATTCATTTCGCATATTACCTTATTAACACAAAGATTCTGCTTAAATACAATGATACCAATAGTCAGTTTGATTATTTAGGGCGTTGTGACATAGTATTCATACTGTTTTTATATATATTTTTAATTTATCGCTCAGGAATTTTATCATTTGGTATTAAACAATAAATTTACGAATATTATATAATTTTTTTTTATGAACTTAGTTCTACTTTGGCACTCTAAAAATCCCGAAGGGATTAAATTTGAATAACCCCGAATGAAATTCGGGGGACTAAAAGTGAGGTGCTTCCCACAACCCCGAATGGGGTTGAACTTATTTTAAAGAACGACCTTACTATCAGTTTTACCTAAATTGAGGCTTGTTCAACCTGTGAAAAATGCCTCACTTTTAGTCCCCCGAATTTCATTCGGGGTTATTCAAATTTAATCCCTTCGGGATTTTTAGAGTGCCAAAGTAGAAGTACATTGACACATTAATTAAATTACTATAAAACATGACAAATTATTTTAATGTAGAAAAATTGTTGCGATTAATTTTA
>JAYUQN010000107.1:0-5752 GCA_043756725.1 Saprospiraceae bacterium | reverse complement strand
ACGGTGAATGAGGTTAAAGATTTCAAAAAAATGAAAAATTGGGGTGTTGATGGGGTCATTACGGATTACCCATCTTTAGCGGCAGATTTATCCGACCTGTACGATTAACAATCCCGAAGGGGATTGAATTTGAATAACCCCGAATGAAATTCGGGGGGAAGTGAAAGGGTAGGTTACACAATCCCGAAGGGATTGAACTTGAATAGCCCAAAGTTCAACGCCTTCGACGTTGTGTAACTCACTGAGCGCAGCTCCCCGAATTTCATTCGGGGTTATTCAAGTTCAATCCCCTTCGGGATTGCTCAATCGCACAGGTCGGATAAAGTCGAAGCTACAGTATTAAAAATCAAACTTGTAGCCAATGCCTTTCAGTGTTTTAATATACTCATTGCCCAATTTTTCACGCAATTTGCGGATATGCACGTCAATTGTTCTATCGCCGACAATGACGGTGCTGCCCCAAATTTTATTGTAAATTTCGTCTCTTGTAAAAACTTTACCCGGGCGCGAGACCAAAAGCAGCAATAATTCAAACTCTTTACGTGGCAATTCTATGATGTCAGTGCCCCTCATTATATGTACTTTTTGGCGGTCAATTTTAAGGTCTGCAATCTCTATAATGCCTTCATTATCAAGGTTTTCTATTTTATTTCTACGCAAAAGTGCTTTCACACGGCTAACCAAAACTTGGGGTTTTATGGGTTTTGTGATGTAATCATCGCCTCCAACATCGAGGGCACGGATAAGCGAAAGGTCTTCATTGCGGGCGGTAAGGAAAGCGATAATGGTTTGGTTATATTCGGGCTTTGCTCTCAATTGACGACATACTTCGACACCATCCATTTCAGGCATCATCATATCCAAAACGATGAGATGTGGGCGAAATTTTGCCGCTTTTTCAAGCGCACTTTTGCCATTTTGTGCCATGTCAACCTCAAAACCTTCTTTTTTGAGGTTGTAACTCACAAATTCTAAAATATCTTGCTCATCATCAACAATTAGTATTTTCGTCATAACATAAAATGTGGATTTGGTTTAAATCGCAAAATTAGGCGTATTTTAGCGCTTATAGCGCATTCCAAGATTAAGTTATCGTTAATTTTTGGGGATTGAATCTATTTTAACCTGCTTAATCGTATCACCTTGAAGGTGTTTTTGACGGTCTTCTATTTTCAGTAAAACCTCGTCATAGACACTTTTTAGCATCTCAGGTTGATTGCTCAATAGTGAAAAAGCGGAGTCATAGAGCTTTGCCGTAATGCCATTGTGCTTGAAGATTTGAGGGTAATATTGTTTTGCCATGCTGTCTTTCACCAAAGGATTCACGCTTTCAATATAAGACTCTGCGATGTGAATATCCACAAGCACATTCACCATTGTTTCTTTGGATATGGGGAGTCGCACCTTATCGTTTTTACAAGCGAGAAGGGTAAAAAGGATGAAAAATACTGTCAAAAGGCACTCCTTTGTCCATAGGACTCCCTTTGGAGGAGAGGGGGTATATTTCATTAAATTCATTGTATGAAATTGAAGTAAATTAATGTAAAAATTTGGTAACTCTTAGCGGTACCACGGACTTCAGTCCAATGCCATTAAGCTAAGGATTTATTGGGGGTTAATGTAGAGACGTTGCACTGCAACGTCTCTACATTAACCCCGAATAAATCGAACAATAAATCCTTAGCTTAATGGCATTGGGCTTTAGTCCGTTATACAACGTTTTATAGAATTTAAAATTTTTCAATAACTCGGCATTTTAGGGTAAAAATACCCTCCTACTTTCACCGTTTTTTCATTAAAATTTTCCCAATGGGTGGCACTCAAATCGTATTGAACGATGCCACACGTTGCCACATTGTCAATAAATTCATTAGCATAGCGATTGGCAAAATAGGTGAAAGTGGGATTGTGTCCGAACAACAAAATCGTGTTGGCAGTATCGGGCAACTCTTTAATAACATGAAGCAATGTTTTTTCATCGGCTTCATAAATTTCATGCTGAATATTAATATCTTTGACGGCAATATCCAACGCATGGGCAAAATAACTGGCGGTCATAAAAGCCCTTTTGGCAGGGCTACTGACAATTGAATCGGGTAAAATACCCTTGATTTTCAAGAATTTAGCCATTTCAGGCGCATCTTTATGACCTCTATCATTGAGCACACGGTCAATATCTTTGGCACCAATATCTGCCCAACTGGATTTGGCGTGACGGATTAAAAAAAGAGTTTTCATAGTAATGATGATGAATGATGAATAATGAATAGCGATTTCAGCGTTTTCACTGTAAAGTGCTTTATGTGAAAAACTTGGACGATGTTCTGCTACAAATTTAGTGCGAAAGAAGTCATTTTCTGTAAAATATTCATTTTATCGTCTAATTTTCGATTTTATTTTTAAAACCTTACATAAAACGCATTGCATTAATTAATTCCTAATTCCTAATTCCTAATTCATCATTAAAAATATGCTACCCATCATTTTAGAAAAAACGCAGGGCATTGGTAAAATCATACTCAATCGTCCAAAACTATTTAACTCTTTTAACGCTGAGATGCGCCACGCTATGCTCGGTGCGCTCGATGATTGTGCGGCTGACCCTGCTATTCGCTGTGTGGTGTTGACGGGTGCAGGTAATGGGTTTTGTGCTGGGCAGGATTTGACTGAAATCAAGAATAAAGAAACTGCTCCGAGTTTTGAGGAGATATTGGATGAAGGTTTCAATCTTATTGCCTTGAAAATCAGGCAGTTAGAGAAACCTGTTGTGGCGGCTGTCAATGGTGTTGCGGCGGGTGCGGGGGCAAATATGGCGCTGGTATGCGATATTGTGGTGGCAACACAATCGGCAAGTTTCATTCAAGCTTTTTCAAAAATTGGACTCATTCCCGATACAGGGGGGACATGGATATTGCCACGCCTAATTGGTTTTGCCAAAGCGAGTGCTTTCATGATGTTGGGCGATAAAGTCTCAGCGCGAGAAGCGGAATCGTTGGGCATGATTTACAAATGTTATGAAGATGATTTGTTTGAAAACAATGTTTTAATATTAACTAAAATGCTGTCTGAAATGCCAACACGTGCATTTGCATTGATTAAGCAATCCTTGAATCAATCTTTGTTTAATGGTTTTGAAATGCAATTAGCGGCTGAAACGCTGCGGCAAGGGCAAGCGGCTTCTACGGAAGATTATACAGAAGGCGTATTGTCATTTATTGAAAAACGAAAGCCTAACTTTAAGGGTATGTAAACGCATTTTAAAACCTATTGACTAAATCTATAAACCCATTCTTTTCATTTAATAAAAAAAAAGCCAATTTTTTTATTCAAATTTGCGCTTTCAAATTTTAAAGTATAAAAAAATTGATGAGACCACCGAAAGCTAAGATTAAACCCACCGAACTTACCATACACGGACATACCCGCATTGATAACTATTTTTGGCTCAAAGAGCGTGAAAACCAAGAAGTTATTGACTATTTGAATGCTGAGAATGCCTATTTGAAAAATAAAATGGCGCATACCAAGCCTTTGCAAGAAGAACTATTTAAGGAAATTGTGGCGCGATTTGCGCAAACCGATATGAGTGTGCCTTATCGCTATCATGGTTATTGGTATATCACACGGTATGAGGAAGGGCAGGAGTATTCTATTTACAGCCGTAAAAAGGGGACGCTGGATGCCGAGGAAGAAATCATGCTCGAAGAAAATGAGATGGCGCGGGGTCATGTCTATTTCAAAGTGGGCGGTCGCTCTGTTTCACCCGACAATAAATGGTTGGCTTATGGTGTGGATAGGGTAAGTCGCCGTGTTTACACCATTCATTTTAAAAATTTGGAAACGGGTCAAACACTCGAAGAATGTTTGGAAAATACCACAGGCTCTTGCGTGTGGGCAAATGACAATAAAACGATTTTTTATCAACGCAAGGATGAATCCTTGAGGGCGTATAAAATTTTTAAACACACGCTTGGTGCAGACCCAGCCTTAGATACCTGTGTTTGGCATGAAACTGATGAAACTTTTGGTTGCCTTATTTATAAAACAAAGTCTGAAAAATATCTCATAATTGGTTCATACTCAACGGTTTCTAATGAATATCAGATTTTGGAAGCCGATAATCCCGATGGCACTTTCCGTTTGTTTGAACCCCGTGAACGACACCACGAACACTCGCTCGACCATGCAGGCGATGATTTTTATATATTGACCAATTGGAATGCTAAAAATTTTAAATTGATGATTTGCCCTTCAAGTAGCGTAAATACTGTCCAAAGGGACTCCTCTGTCCAAAGGACTCCTTTCGGAGGAGAGGAGGGGACTTCAAGAGCCAATTGGCAAGATTTGATACCGCACCGACCTGATGTATTGCTCGAAGGGATGGATAATTTCAAAGACTATTTGGTGTTGAGTGAAAGACAAGATGGCTTGACAAAACTGCAAATTTTACCTAAAAATGGGGGTCAAGCGTTTTATATCAATTTTAATGAAGAAGTGTATATGGCGTATACGGGTATCAATCCCGATTATGAAGCCACCACTTTGCGTTTGGGTTACACAAGTTTGACGACGCCCAATTCAGTTTATGATTACGAATTTGACACAAAAGCATTCACTTTGTTGAAACGGGAAGCTGTTTTAGATGCTCATTTTTCACCTGAAAACTACCATACACAACGCTTGTTTGCAACAGCGGCGGATGGTGTAAAAGTGCCTATTTCTTTGGTTTATAATAAAAACAAGGTTAAAAAAGGCGTTTCAGAGGGCATTCCTTCCGAAGAAGCCCCGCTTTTGCTGTATGCTTATGGCTCTTATGGTCATTCGATAGACCCGTATTTCAGCTCGCCACGATTGAGTTTATTGGATAGAGGTTTCATTTTTGCCATTGCGCACATACGCGGTGGGCAAGAGTTAGGGCGTTGGTGGTATGAGGATGGCAAATTATTGAAAAAGAAAAACACGTTCACCGATTTTATCGCGTGCGCTGAATATTTGATAGCGGAAGGTTATACCTCGTCTCAAAAACTTTTTGCGATGGGTGGTTCTGCGGGCGGTTTGCTGATGGGTTCCGTGATTAATTTAAGACCTGAAATTTTTAAAGGTATCATTGCCGCTGTCCCTTTCGTGGATGTGGTGACAACCATGCTCGATGAAAGTATTCCTTTGACCACTGGCGAGTTTGATGAATGGGGCAATCCTAAAGATAAAACCTATCACGATTATATTTTGTCCTACTCGCCTTATGACAATGTGGATGCTAAACCCTATCCCGCTATGCTTGTGACAACGGGTCTTCACGATTCGCAGGTGCAATATTGGGAACCTGCCAAATGGGTGGCTAAACTGCGGGTAATGAAAACCAATAAAAAACCCTTATACCTTTATTGTAATATGACCACAGGGCATGGTGGCGCATCGGGTCGTTTCGAGCGTTTCAAAGAAACCGCTATGGAATGGGCGTTTTTGATGGACTTGGCGGGGGTTGATAATTGAGTGAAGCGTGAAGGTTTTTATAAAATGCTCGCAATACAGCCAATATATCAAGACTTTTTTTTTAAACAGTAATAAATTAAACCCTCAAAAACTCCTTGCAGCCCCCCTGCCCCCAAAGGGAAGGGCTGTTAAGTTCTATTTTAGCAATCGAAAAAGCCGTGCATCCCCCCCGACCCCCAAAGGGGGAGTACATCCGAAGTAAGTCAAAATTCGCTACTTTTTCTAAGAAAGTGTACGAAACGTTAAGCTACTTCGGATG
>JAYUQN010000106.1:0-2225 GCA_043756725.1 Saprospiraceae bacterium | reverse complement strand
TGACAACACTTGAATTAATCTTTACGCAATTAGGTGAAGAAATGACGCGTAAATTAGCGACAGAAAATGATGCTCAAGGTTTTGTTGAAAATTCTAAAGCAGCAAAACAAGGGGGGCGTGCAGCAGGTGACGCCCGTAGAGCTGCTGAAAAAAGAACAGGCGTGAAAGTCGTTTCACCGAATAATTTTTTAAAACAAATCAAAGAGTAAACAATTAACTCAACTATAATTATGATTTTAACTGGTCAACATACCATTAACGCTTCTGCCCAAGCAATTTGGAATATTATGATGGATCACAATGCCCTTGCGCGCATCGTACCCGGCATCACCTCATTGGAAAAAATTGATAACGACAATTTTAAAGCCATTGCAGAGGTGAAAATCGGACCCGTCGGTGGTGCATTTTCAGGCACTTTGAAAGTAGCGGATAGGGTAGAACCTTCCAGTTTTAAACTCCTTGTGCAGCAAAATAGTAAAATTGGCAATGCCAATGCTGTGGTAGGTATCAATTTGAAAAAACTGTCTGATACTCAAACGGAAGTCGGATTCAATGGCGATGTGAAATTATCGGGCACATTGGCTATTATGGGTGGTCGTGTCATTACGCCAGTTGCCAATATGTTGACCAAACAGTTTTTTGAGGGGTTGGCTAAGGAAGTGAGTGGTTAGAATTTCACAAAATGTAAAAAAAACCGCTTTGGATGCCAAAGCGGTTTTTTTTATATGCCAATACTGAGGGGGGTAATTTTCACATTTTTTTAAATACCCGTACATAATCCACAAACATCCGTTGCGGAAAAACCGTTGTCGCATCGGGTGGACCAGGCCACAAACCACCTACTGCCACATTCATAATCAAGAAAAACTTGTCGTTGAAAGGGTAGTTACCACCTACATCTGCCTTAGTTATTTTATGAAAGAAAATATCATCCACACGCCATTCTATCGTATCTTCTTGCCAAATAATAGTGAAAACATGGAATTTATCGGTAAAAGTGCCCGCTGGTAGGGTGTATTTACCAGTTTTATAAGTAGAACTTGTTGCTCCTACATTGCCCCAATGCGCTGTGCCATAAAGATTATTCGGCTCTTTGCCGATGATTTCCATAATATCAATTTCACCACAAGCGGGCCAGTTTTTTTGTGTGATATTTGACCCTAACGACCACAAAGCGGGCCATATTCCCTTGCCTGTCGGCGCTTTCGCCCGTATATCTATGCGCCCCCATAAAAAATCTTTTTTACCTTTTGACAAGAGGCGAGCAGAGGTGTAATTATTACCACCAAAGCTTTCTGCCACCGCTTCAATAACCAGTTTTCCATCTGAAATAAAGGAATTGTCGCGCCGATTGGTATAATTTTGCAGCTCTTGATTGCCCCAACCGTTGCCGCCCGTATCGTAACCCCAATTATTTGTATTTATTTCAGGGCTGCTAAATTCATCTGCCCATTCGAGTGCATAGCCCGTGTAGGTTGTGGGCGAAGAAAAGCCTTCGTTAGAGATGGGAATATAAGAATCATCGTTGTAAATAATACCCGAAGCTCTATTTGTACTTATTTCAGCATTCGTTGGGTTAGATAATTCAACATAAAACAATTCCTTGTTTTCACGCAAAGTATCGCCAACAATAGCAACCTCAATGACCCCCTCAGTATTTTGAGCCGCAATAGTCAAGCTACCCGATTTGGCAACAAAATCTGACCCCGCCACCGCCAAATCATCTATCGTTTTATAAGCCACAGTCACCGTTTTGTCCGTTTTTTTATCCAAACTCACTTTGAAAGACAAAAGCGTTTGGCTATTGGATTCCACGATTTCAGCGGAAGCAATAGAGATTTTAGGTAAAATTTCTACTGGCGTAGGTGTGTCTTTGGCTTTACAGGCTGAGAGCCATAAAATCAACAAAGACATTACAATAAGCATAATATTTTTCATTCTTAATTATATTTTAAAATAAGGGATAAAAGTAGTGTAAAAAATTCTATTCTAAAATTAAGAAGATTAAAGTCTCTAAAATCTGTCAACAAACACCCCCTCAGTATTTTAATATATTTTACATAAAACATTGATTTTTAATAAGTTATAATATTTAAATTAACATAAGCTCAATTATAGTGTTTATTTTTTTCTCACAAAGGCACACAGAGGTTTCACAGAGTTACGTGTTGACATCCCCCGGCCCCAGAGGGGAGATAGCATCATAACTCCCCTCTGGGGCCGGG
>JAYUQN010000105.1:0-5756 GCA_043756725.1 Saprospiraceae bacterium | reverse complement strand
AATTCAAGTTAAAAGGCGTGTAAAAATACAAATTTCAGATGAAAAATTACCCCCCTCAGTATTTGTCTTAAAAATTATGTATTTTTGTGTAAAAATAGCAAAGATGAAAGCAAAGGCAATAGAAGAAATAAAAGCGGCTTATCCCAACGAGTGGGTTTTATTGGGCAATCCAGAAACGGATTTGGCAACTGTAAAATCAGGTATTTTGCTTTTTCATAGCAAAGACTATCTTGAAGTCTGTTACAAAGGCAGTGAGTTAGGCTCTGCTTACAAGAGTCGCACCATCGTATATACAGGGGAAACGCAACAAAAAAATCGTAAATGGTTAAAAGCTATCCGTTTAGACGTACCAACGCCGATGACTTAATTATTGTTGGAGCTTATGTCAATGAAGTCACTTTTCCGCTTGTCGTGGATACAGGGGCATCTCATACTGTTATAGATTTTGGCGTTTTGATTGACGCAGGTTATCGGTTAGGCGATACGAAAGGTATCGTACCAATCGAGACTGCCAATGGTATTATTTCAGCTAATCTATTTATCGTCAAAAGAATCACGGTTTTAGGCATCGAAAAACGAAATTTCGAGGTCTGTTCTTACCTTTTAGGACAACCCGAAGACGAAATTAAAGGTGTGGTAGGTTTAGATTTCTTTGAAGCCCAAAAAATCTGTATTGATTTTAAAAAGAGTTTTATTACGATTGATTGAGTTCCTCTCTTTCAAATTATTCCTATTCAAACAACGCATCAAGTAACGCCGTCAAGCCACAGTTCCCTAAATCCAAACGGGTGAGGCGTTTGTCTTTGGCTTCTTTTATGCGTTTTAAAGCTAATTCAGACATGGCTTTCAATGATGATATTCGGGATGTTGATGCCCCTCAGTATTTGCCCGAATTGCACAGTTATAAAAAAATAATAACTTTGCTAAAATTTTAAAATCAAAATTATGCGCTATAGCCCTATTTCCCTACTCCTTTTATTGATTTTTTTTACAAACTGCCAGAACGACAAAACGTTTGTTATGCCTAAAATAGATGCCGACAATGGCGGCTTGTTTCTACCCGAGGGTTTTGGGGCATTGGTCGTTGTGGATAGTATTGGACCTTCCCGACATTTGGCAGTCAATGACAATGGCGATATTTATGTAAAATTGCGCCACATCAACGCACAGCCCGGTAATATGGCATTAAGAGATACCAATGGGGATGGTAAAGCGGATATTATTCAACCTTTTGGGGGTTATCCCAACGATGGCAGTTTTGCAACTGAAATGCGGATACACAAGGGTTATTTATATTTTAGTTCGGAGCGAGTGATATATAGGCAAAAATTAACACCTTCTAAATTAATTCCAGATAGCAAACCCGAAACTATATTAACAGATCGTTATCCGCTTAGATGGCACAATGCTAAGTCATTGGCTTTTGATAATAAAGGCGGCATGTATGTCACTTTCAGCGCGCCAACCAATGTTTGTGAAGATTGGAACACGGTCGCTGGTGAAGCATCTACTAATATTAAGGGTCAATATCCCTGCTTACAACTCAATGATTTTGCGGGTATTTGGCGGTTTGATGACAATAAATTAGGACAATTTCAATCAGATGGGCAACGTTTTGCAACGGGTTTAAGAAGTGTTGTCGGCATTTCTTGGAATGAAACGGATAACAGTTTGTATGCTGTGCAACACGGAAGAGACTATTTGCATGAACATGCGCCACAATATTACAGTGCATGGCAAGGCTCTGTGATACCTGCTGAAGAATTGGTGAAAATAAAAAAAGACGATAATTTCGGCTGGCCCTATAGTTATTACGATTATTTCAAAAAGAAAAGAATGTTAGCCCCTGAATACGGCGGTGATGGTGTGGCAGAAGCAACAGGCTTTGGTTTTGCCAATCCGATTATAGGTTTGCCTGCCCATTTTGCGCCTAATGATTTGTTGTTTTATAAAGGCAATCAATTTCCTGCACGGTATAAAAAAGGCGCATTTATCGCCTTTCATGGGGCTATCAATAGCGCACCATATCCTCAAACAGGATATTTTGTAGCATTTGTGCCTTTTGAATTCGGCAAAGCGGCAGAAAAATGGGAAGTATTTGCAGATGGTTTTGCGGGTGTAGACACTGTTAGGCATCAAGATGATGCTAAATACAGACCCGTCGGTTTATCAGAAGGACCTGATGGCTCTTTATACGTTATAGAATCAAAAAAGGGTAAAATATGGCGCATACTGTATAAACACGACCCTCAAAAATTTGAGGAAACCCAACTGGCGGGTATGGAAAAAAGCAAATCAAAAAGCTATATTAAAATACCTGATGAAAAAAAGGATAAAACGACTGTTATTGCCCCTAAAAATCAGCCGCATCGGTGATTAGATTAAATAAGGAATTAAGCATATAGTTTTTTAACTTCTTTAATCAATTCAATTTTAACTTTCTCCCACGTAATTTTTTTATTAAAAACAATAGGGTCGTCTTGTGGTTCGGCATCTTCAAAGTAATTGAGGCTTTTGATGACATGAAATTGAGTAGAATGTTGAAACTTTTCGTAATGCAATTGTAGCAATTCATACAATGTCATTTCTTTAAGAAGGAAATAAATATCATAAAAGTCTTTTTTGCTACCTCGTTTTGTCACAGCATCTAATTTCATGGCAGCAATGTCTCTTATATCTGGCATTCGTACCCCCTCAGTAGGGACAATTGGATAAAGCATTTTATACCGAAATCGGACAAAATCTACTTTTACTTCATTGACTCGGGTAATAAAAATACTTGGAGAAGTCACTTCAACACGAACATCAAAGTCTTCTCGCAAAAGCATTAATAAATCATCTTTATCAAAGTCTTGAGTTGTAAACAAGTCTAAATCAATGGATTCTCTATGACCCATTTTTAAAGCTAATGCTGTACCACCTACTAAAAAGAATTGGTCAAGATGGGGTAAAGACATAAGTTTTTTTAGAAGTCCCAATGTGAAGGGTACAACTGTGCGAGTTTGTAACATCTAAATTCGGTTTTAGGTGTGTCAAATAGTGTAGTACAAAATGCAAGTGTATATTTGTCAAGATACCGAGCAGTTAACACAACTTCTTTTATGGTGTCTAAGCCATAGTAAGCAATCAAGCTGTTAAATTCCTCGAAACTGCCACGCATTATTGTTCTTTCAATAATTTGCTTTTGATGCTTTTGCAAATCAAGGGTTTTAAGATTGCAATCCCAAAATAAAGATTGTCGTAGTTCCATTTTTTTTTAATTTTCAACAAAAATAAACTATTTTTGGGAAAATACAATTCCCCCCTCAGTATTTCCCTTGATTTTCCATATCCTGAATCTCAACCTCATGATAAACCCCTTCCAAAAGCTGTTGGGTGAAAACATCTTCTGCTGAATCAAAACAACGCAAAGGAATATTTGACCCTTTGCTTCTCAATTTCAACAAATTCTCCAATTTATACAACTGTGGCGTATCACTCACCACACATTCGGAGCAACAACACGGCACCATTTCATCCGCTTTGATGCTGCGAAACCATTTTTTATGCAAATCATCCACCGTATCGCGGACATGCCGAAGAGCATATTTTTTCACATCGTTGTTGCCCATGACATCAATCAATATTTGACGCAAACCCGCTTTAGATTCGGCATCGTCTTCCTGCAAACGGATACGACATTCGCCATCTTTGTTTCTAATGTACAAAATAACGCCTTTTTTCCAAACAATTTGTTCCCCACTTGCTTTATCCCGCTCGATGTCATCGCTCAATCGGACAATTAGGCGAGACATCAAACCTTTGGGCATGATGGGATATTGATAGCGGAATTGTAAAACTTCTCGTGGAAACCATTTTATACTGAGGGGGGCATTGTCGGGCAAAAGTTGCGCTGCCACATAATTGTGTTCGGTGGCTTCGTAACAAATATCGAAATTGTTTTTGGTCATCAGTTGCAGGATTACATCGGCATCGTCTCTGTTGTAGTTTTTGGTGGCTAAGAGTGCCATAAATTCGTCTTCTGTGAAACGCCCATTGTTGCGAGCAATGCTTTCTTCGGACAGGAAAGTATAAACGCCATCCACCGCCCATTGTGGACTCAATATCACCAAGCGGCGCAAGCCTTTATCGTTTTGAAAATGCAGCAACGACCCCAATTGGTGCAAATAACCGCTTAAAAGCCATTGGTCTGCCTCTTCGGTAATGCCGTGTTTGGAACAAATGTCTGAAAAACGTTTGGTGGTGATATAGCACTCCATTTTGGCTTCTTCCCGCAAATCTTCCCGCACCACTTTCCACAAACGGGGCAATTGCGATTTGACAATCGGCAAGGTCACTAAGGCTTGTTGTATGGCATTTTGTAGGTTGTCAAACCGATAATCGTTTTCAGCAAAATCCACTTCGAGGTATTGCACGTCCAAACTGTCTGCGTAATAGGTTAATTGGTCTTGATACTGAGGGGGTGTCCCTGTCGTATTGCCCCGTTTATTGAAAACCAAGAGCAAGCGCACTTTTTCCGTCGAATCTTCTCTATCCCGCCCCAAAAGACTGATAATTTTAAACCAATACGCTAAATTCGGTGATTCTCTACGGGCGTCCATCATCAAAACGTATAAGGCACGAGGCGTTAGGAAAAATTGGTGGGTCATATATTGGAGTTCTTGACCGCCAAAATCCCAAAGGTTGGCGTGGAAAGTGTTGTCTCCGATATGGGTGTGTTTGAAGGGTAAGCCTTCGTGGATGTTTATGCCGTGGGTTTCGGGGGTGTTGTCTATTTGGTGGTTGTTGTCTTTTAGTTTTTCAAATAGGGTTGTTTTACCTGTTGCGCCTTCGCCTACAATTATTAGTTTGGCTTCGTAGAGTTCGACTTTACTGCCTTGTTCTTTTATACTATTTTCCTCTATTATTTTATCTAATTCTCCTATACTCATTGAATCAATCATATCAATTGTAAAATCTATATCATAGTCTTCTTTATAAATCACTTTAGTGTTAACTTGAATACTACCTTGTGTTTTTAATTTATCAAGGATAACATATCGTGAAATTTGCTTCCAATAATTCAATATTGCTTCATTTCCTTTTTCAATTATTTCTTTAGGAGGATTTTCGATAGGACAATTATATATGTATATACCTTTTTTATAGTCAATAGAGCTAGTATTTCTTAAAAGTATTCCATTAGAGATTTGTTTCTTTAAAGGAGCTAAATTAGTAATTTTTGTATTATTTAAAACTATTGTTCCAAGGTTAGATAACTCTGAAAGTGGAGTTAAATCTGCTACAATTGTTTCTGATAAATTAAGTACAAATAGTTTTTTCAGGTTACTTAGTGCTGATAAATACTTCACTTTTGTATTAGAAATATATAAAAACTCTAGTTTCGATAGGTTTTTTAATGGGCTTAAATCTTGTATTTTCGTATTGGATGCTGATATAAGATATATTTTTTTTAGCTTGCATAAAGGTTTTAAATCAGAAATTAATGTATTGAACATGTCTAATACCTGTAATTCTCTTAAATTCGCTATTGAATTTAAATTGATTATATTGGTCTGTGAAAAATCTAATATTTTCAACTTAGGAAAGCTATCAAATTTTTTCAATTGCTTAAGACTTGTATTTCCTCTCAAAATCAACTCCTCCAACCAAGTCAATTGAGTGCGTGACATATTTGGGGAAACATAATATGACATAATGGAAAGAAGGTAAAATATCAAGTTTAGCAACCTTCTTAAAGTACATAAATTAGGCAT
>JAYUQN010000104.1:0-5761 GCA_043756725.1 Saprospiraceae bacterium | reverse complement strand
TGCGCACCCAACAAAGCACTGTAAATATACATGCCACTCACAGCCACAAAAGAAAATATCAAAACGCCTAAAACATCGCCCGAATAAGGCGTCGCTTTAGCATATAAAAGCTGCATAATTTCTACACGGTGAAACCCTGTTGCCACTGCAAATGTCACCGCCCCCGTCATAATCACTTGAAAACTAAGGCGTAACAAAGGCGTAACGGACTCCCCATCTTTGAACAGCCGTGAAAACATGGGCCACAAGAGCATCGAAAACAGAAAGCCTGCTACATTTACCGCATCCAGCAAACGGTAGGCAGAGGCATAAATCCCCGCTTGCATTTTACCATCGGGCAAAAGCCTTTCCACCATCACAACATCCGTTCGGGTGTAAACGCCCATCAAAAAAACAGATAAAGCATAGGGCAGAGACCCCCTCAGTATTGCGAGTAAAAACGGCTTGTTGAAACGAAATTTCACCGTTTTCACCTGCTTGAAAACGATGATGAAAGCAACAACGCAGGTCAGAAAAAGTGTCAAATTTTGCGCATGAATAAACCATAAAAGGTCAAAATTGTCGCTAAAAGGTTTCACCCAAAGCAAAACAGAACCTATGCCTATCAACAGCACCCGATCGAGAATTGTCAAAAGACTACTCAATTTATAAAAGCCCAAACCTGCCACATTGCTGCGTAAATAGCCTAAAAGTTGTAAAAAAATTTGATTGAGGGCAAGGTAAAATATGAGCGGATATAAGGCATAATCATAACCCAATAAAAAAGAAATAGTGAAAATAATGATAAGATAAACCACGCCTAATATTGCTTTCAAAACAAGCATATTGGAAAAATACTTGTCTAAAAGATGCCTATATCGGGCTATTTCACGGCTGTTATAGTTCTGAATACCCAAATCGTTGATGATATAAAGCATGACTGTGAAACTCGTAAGCGTGAAATAAACACCATAAACTTCTTCACCTACCCTATTTTGCACACTGCGGTCTATGCCGAATATGTAAAACGGTTTTATCAAAACGTTGATGATAACAAGGAAAAGGATATTGGTGAAAAAGGCACGGTTCATAGCTATTCTTTAACTAATTTACCCGCCAATTGTCGGTTGCCATTCAGATGAATTTCATAAAAATACAAGCCGCGCGCTTTATCGCCTTTCCATGTCATTTGGTTATTACCCGCCTGTTGCGGTATTTCATTTTGAAAAACAGTTTGACCTAACTGATTAAATATCAATAATTTGACCTTACCTGATTCGGGCAAAACATAATCAAATTGAAAAGCAGATAGAGAAGGATTGGGAAAAACCTGCGCTTGCTCTACCACACCGTTTGTAGCCAATGGAAATAAGCCAATTTGAAAATCAAGCCATGACAAACGTTGTACGAGCCAATTTCTCAAATAACTAATTTCACCAGCATACGAGTTATTTATCTGCGGATTGGGCCACACCTTTTTAGTTAAGATATTCCATTTCTGAAAGTTACGAGTTTGGGGTGTTGATAAGAGTGTGGAAAGAGAGTCTATCATACCAAAAATACGGGTATCAGACAGTTCTTTTGCTCTTAATTTTGACCAACGGTCACGCAATTTTCTTTTAAATTCAATATCATTCGCAATTTTTTGCCACCAAAAAGGAATCTGCCACCCATCGCCACCACAAATTGAGTTGAAATTGTATGCCCACCCGCTTGTCAGATTACCGCCACAATAATCAGCATTGCCCAAACCAATATTGAAGTCCCAAACGGGTCCCATTTTAAATTTGCTGTTCACACTGTTTTTATCCTTGTATAAAAATGTGCTGAGACGATAGCCATCTACATTTTTACCAATTTCATTCATAATGGCAAAATCAATAAGCGAATTAACGTCAAAATATTTTGAATAACCTAAAGTCGAGTTTATGGCATCGCTACCGTACAGGGCATTTTCAAACTCCCCAATAGCGGCTTTTATATACGTTTTTTGAGCCGCTGTAATGTCTTCAGGCTTTGGATAATCGTAGAGATAATTTGTTTTTTGCGTTGCCCCATTTAAATAATTGGACTTAAAACTCAAGGATGTGCCAGTAGGTTGGTCACCCGTTGTTTTATCAATTTTCAAAATATAGCCGCCTGTTATAGCGTCGCTGCCCGCTAAAGCTGTGGCATCTGTTTTAGCAATATCAACCCGATTTTTATTGCGTTTTATCTTTTCAGTCAAAACAAAAACGCCCATGTAGGTATTATCAAGTATCAATTCACAAAACCGAACACGGGGTGCGTATTCCATAAAAGACCGTGCAAGTGTATAAATAACAGCATCCCGAATGAGGGTTTTGTCGCTGAACGGTGCAATCAAAGCCCAATCACTTTCTTTAGGCATGCCCAAGAGGGAGATATCCACGTCGTTGCCCAATTCATCTCGTATTTCAATAGCATAAGGCTTTTTGTCAGATAAAAAAGCGGAGGTGCTACCCCTCACTTCAATACCGATTTCGCCATTGTAGTTATAGGTTTGGTCGGTGACGTTATTGATTTGTCCATCGCCTTTCCAAATAATTTTCATGTCAGCATTTATCTTCGGCTCATCGGGTATATAAGCGCCACTCGTATTAATGATGACGATAGGAAGATTAGATTGCGTCAAGGTCACTTGACCCATCATAAATAACGGGCAGAAAAAAAGGCTTATGATAATTAGCTTTTTCATGAAAATAAAAATTTTAATCAATAATTAGGGCAAAATTTTACCAAAAGCAATAAAATCTGGATTAAAAAGCGTGGGTTTATTATAAAGTAAGGGTTGTCGGCTTGTCATTTCAAGTATTTGCCCGCCCGCTTCTTCAATAATGATTTGACAAGCGGCGGTATCCCATTCCATTGTCGTACCAATTCGGGGATAAATATCGGCACTGCCGTCGGCAATATCCATAAATTTCAAAGCACTGCCACGCGGTAAAAGCACGGGTTGTTGATAGTTTTCAGCGATGAGTTTTTTAGTAGCCTCATTAAAATAAGAACGAGAAACAGGAATACGCAAACCTGAATCATTGAGGTTGAAAGTATTACACACAATTTTTCTTTTTTTCCCTTTCTCCATTTTGAAACTTCCGTCACCTTTAACGGCAGAATAGACCCCCTCAGTATTTGGCACGTAAATTACACCTAAGACAGGTATATTCTGAAAAATCAAAGCCACATTGACAGCAAAATCGCCGTTGCGGTTTATAAATTCTTTTGTGCCATCTAATGGGTCAATCATCCAAAAATATTCATAGTTTTGCCGTTCCAAAAATGGTATCTCTGTACTTTCTTCTGAAACAATAGGGATATTAGGTGTTAAAGCAGTCAATTTTTCTATCAAAAAAGCGTTAGATATTTGGTCGGCAATAGTGACAGGCGAATCATCACTTTTATACTGAATATCAAAGTTTTGTGTTTGATAAATCTTCATAATCTCTTTGCCAGCACCTGTTGCAATTTTGACTATTTTTGGAACTAATTGGGATAAATCCATAAAATTTTAAATTAAATTTTGTTATAATAAATAAGTTCACTTTATTTGAGTATTGAAATTGAAAAAAAAGCAACTTACTTTACCGAACAAAGTTAAACCCAAATAACGGGATTCTTATTTATTACGACATTATTACACACTTACACGACAAAATAAATCTAAAAAAAATGAGTAAAGTTTTAGTAACAGGCGGTTGTGGCTATATCGGCAGCCATACAATAGTGGATTTGATTAATAACGGTTTCGATGTTATTTCCGTTGATAACCACGTCAATTCCGACCCCTCAGTATTGGAGGGTATTGAAATGATTACGGATAAAAAAATTAAAAACTATGCGATAGATTTATGCGATTTAGAGGAAACCCGCCAAGTTTTCATCGAAAATCCAGATATAAAAGGCATTATTCACTTTGCTGCCTTAAAAGCGGTGGGTGAATCGGTTGAAAAACCCTTGCTCTATTATCACAACAATCTTATCAGCTTGCTCAATATTCTTACGTGTATTGAGGATTTTAATGTTAAAAATTTGATTTTCTCTTCCTCCTGTTCTGTTTATGGCAATGCCAAAGAATTGCCCGTAACAGAGACGACACCTTTACAAACGGCTGAAAGTCCTTATGCCCGCACAAAGCAAATAGGGGAAGATATGCTGAAAGATTTTGCGATGGTACATCCGTTTGTTAATATCATCGCTTTGCGGTATTTCAATCCTGCGGGTGCGCACGAAAGTGCCATTATTGGTGAGTCGCCTATCAACATTGCGAGCACACTTGTGCCTGTTATCACTGAAACGGCTATTGGCAAACGGGCAGAAACGGTTGTTTTTGGCGATGATTATCCAACACGCGATGGCTCTTGTATCCGCGATTTTGTTCATGTGATGGACTTAGCCAATGCCCACACAAAATCGTTGGAATATGTTATGCATCATAACAATACAGATAATTATGAGCTTTTCAATCTTGGTATTGGGGAAGGCGTAAGTGTATTAGAAGCCGTCAAAGCGTTTGAAAAAGCGAATGGTATCACCTTTAAATACCGCATTGGACCGCGTCGTCCGGGCGATGTTGTTGCCGTATATGCCAACAATATTAAAGCTAAAAATAAATTAGGATGGATACCTCAACGCAATATCGAAGACATTATGCGAACCGCTTGGAATTGGGAGAAGCAACGCAGCCATGTACCCGCTTAACAAAATAAATACCAATTATATACTTAATTCTACTTTGGCACTTTCGAAAACTAAGATTTGTTTTTCAGGATTGGCAAGAGAAATGGGTGGTTTTTGATTTTATTTTTATGAAAAATTGTAAATTTTTCATAAAAATAAAATCAAAAACCCTCTTGAGTTTTTTCCATTGGAATCCCTTTGGGAAAAGTGCCAAAGTAGAATTAATTGCATATCGCCATGAAATACTTAAATACAAAATGATAAAATACCTCCTACTCTATATTTTAATACTGCCTTTCAGCACATCTGCCCAACAAGCCATTCAAATTAATGACATCCTTTGTGGAATGGAAGGCTCCGCCAAAAGGGCGGGTGATAAAACCTTGAATCGTTTTAAAAACCGCTACACACTCCCTCGTGAAAATGATTTTGACGCCCGTTTCAATTGGGAAGAGTTCCTCAAAGACGAAGACGACCGCAAGAAATTTAGCAATGAAAACGCCGCTATACTGAGGGGGTATGTCTATCGCATAAAAGAGGGCAGTGTGGAAACCTGTAATTGCAATGCCAAAGACCCCTATTTTCAAGATACCCATATCATCTTAACACCCAATGCTGATAAAACAGATGCTTTATTGCAAGTTGTCATTGAAGTAACTCCTCGCTTGCGTTTATTGATGCGTGAAAAAGGCATTGATTGGTCGCATGAAGCGTTGAAAAAACTGCGGGGTAAAAAAGTTGAAATACAAGGCTGGTTGTTTTATGATTATCGGCATGGTGAAAACTCTGCTAAAATTCGCAAAACGGGTAAAATAACACGCTCTACGGCTTGGGAAATTCATCCTGTGACGCAAATTACAGTCTTGAAATAAATCGGATATTATTTTTATTTCACCCCTATTACCTACCTTTTTTAATGTATTTTTCATTTAAAGCCCCTTTTTTTTAAGCACAAAAAAGCTTTTAAATATTTCATATTACAGTATATATATATATATATATATAATTTTAATAATTAATCTTTTATGATATTTATATCCTTCAATAGCACTTTTCTGAACCCACCAAGCCCCAAAAAGGGGTA